>JAKPAR010000202.1 GCA_029779375.1 Bacillota bacterium
TAAAGGTTATATTGATTTTGACTATTTAGAAAATTATTTTAGAGAACTAGATGAAACACTAAAATGTAATTAGGGGGCATTTTGTATGAGAAAAGTCATAGGAATTGATTTAGGAGGAACTAAAATCAATGGTGGAATTGTTGATGAAAGCGGAGAAATCATAAAAAAAATTACTATAGAGACAAATATACAAGATGGAAGAAAAGGAGTACTTGATGGAATAAAATATATTGTAAGAGAACTTAAAAATAAGGAGAATATTGAAGCTATAGGCCTTGGAACTCCAGGTTTTATAGATGTTGAAAAGGGAGAAGTTGTATTTCACGGTGGAAATATTCCAGATTGGGCAGGAGTCAATATAAGGGAAGAATTAGCCAGTGAGTTTAAAGATATTCCTACTGTTATTGAAAATGATGCCAATGTAGCTACTATATGTGAGCAGTGGGTAGGTGCAGGGAGAGGTTTGAATAGTTTTGTAATGATTACCTTAGGAACTGGAGTAGGAGGAGGAATTTGGACTAAGGATGAGGGAATTTGGCATGGGAACAATTATCAAGGGGCTGAATTTGGACATTCTATACTTTATCCAAATGGAAGACATTGCAATTGTGGCCAAAGAGGTTGTGCAGAGCAGTATATTTCAGGAAATGGGATAGAGAATTCTTTTTATGAAAAGGCCAATAAAAGGATGAGAGGAATAGATATATTCAAGAATAGTGAATATGATCCTATTTGCAAAATGGTTGTGGAAGAGTTTGCAGATGATTTAGCTATATTTTTGACTACTTTAAAAAACATCTTTGATCCAGAGGGAATTGTAATAGGCGGAGGAGTAATAAATTCTAAAGAATATTGGTGGGATAAAATGACTAGCTCCTATGAAAAAATATGCAACAATTCAAAAGGAACTAAAATATTTCCTGCAAAGTATTTAAATGATTCTGGAATGATTGGAGCCGGAAAATTAGCTTTTGATTATATAAATATGGATTTCTAGGGGGATTTTTATGCCAAATAGAGTTATCTACTATGGACCATTTAACAATGGCAAAAGAGAAGAATTGCTGGAAATATCTAAGACATACTTAAGTGAAAACAAAGGCCATAAATTTTGCTATATATTGCCAAATGGAAAATTGCTTATAAAATATAGAGAGATATTGTTTAAAGACAATCAAGGTGCTTTTGATGTGAATTTATTTACCTTTGATGATATAATAAACAATTTATTAAAAGATAAACTATATAAAACTATAGATTCAGAATTGAAAGAAGAAATCATTAAAAATATTTTAAGAAAGCTATGTGAAAATGGAGATATTGCATATTATAAAGATGTATCTTTTATGGATGGATTTGTATCAAGTATATCAAATATCATTGGAGAGATGAAAAGGTCTTTGATATCTCCTGAAAAATATTATGAAAATACTCCTTCTGTGCCTTTTTATAGTGAAATAGGTTTGGTTTATGAGAAATATCAAAAATTTTTAGAGGAAAATGAATTAATTGATGTGGAAGAAGGATTTATAAAGGGAATAGAATTACTTAAGAGCAATGGGGATTTTTTTGAGAGTATTGATTTTGTTGTAATAGATGAGTTTTTTGATTTCAGACCTCAAGAGCTGGAAGTTTTTAAAGAAATGTGTAAATATCCAATAGATATCTATGTAAATATTCCATATAAGAGAGATATAGAATTTTCAACTATAAAGGACATATTGAACATTCTAAGTGAAATGAATTTTAAAATAGTTCATGTAGATAAGAGTGAGAAAAATACTTTTGAAATACTTGGAGACAAATTATTTACGGAAGATAGTGAGTTGATACCCAAAAATGAGAATATAAAATTGATAAAAGCTCCAAACCAATATTTAGAATTGAAAAGAATTTCTCAAGAGATAAAGTGGCTAAATAAAAAAGGTATTCCCCTAAATCGTATGGCTATTGTACTTACTTCTCCCAATGAGTATTTAAGCATATTGTATAGAGTTTTTGGAGAGGAAAAAATACCTGCCTCATCAAATGAGGAAATAAGAATTATTGATATTCCATTGGTCAAAG
>JAKPAR010000203.1 GCA_029779375.1 Bacillota bacterium
TTCAGATGTGGTTATCATTGCCTTTAGTTCTTCTACTGTTCCAGAAACTAGACTTCTACCTTTGTCCATGATGATAATCCTCTTACATAGGATTTCTGCTTCATCTAAATAATGAGTAGTATATATAATAGTGCTACCTTCCTCATTTAGCTTTTTTATTCCATTCAATATAAAATTTCTACTTTGAGCATCTACTGCAACTGTAGGCTCATCTAGAAAAATAAGCTTTGGCTTATGAACTATTCCACAGGCTATATTTAATCTTCTTTTTAGCCCTCCACTTAATTTTTTAGGATAAAATTTTTCATAATCCTTTAAACCTACAAATTCCATTGCCTCTTCTACATATTGTTTTCTTTTGTTTTTATCATCTATGTATAATCCACAAAAATAATCTATATTTTCTTTTACTGTTAAATTGTTAAAAACTGAAACCTCTTGAGGAACTAGCCCTATCTGTCTTTTAATATTATAGGCATTGGGAGTCATCTTCTCTCCAAAAACTTCTATCTCCCCTTTGTCAAAGCTTAATAGCGATAGTATACAATTTATAGCTGTAGTCTTTCCACAACCATTGGGCCCTAAAAGTCCTAAAATTTCACCTTCTTCAACTTCCAAATTAAAATGGTCAAGAGCTATTAACTCTTTATATCTTTTAACTAAATTATTTACCTTTATTATCATCAATATCACTCCTATATTCCATTCTTAAGATGATTATATAATTTAAAATAAATCTATTGTAGTGTATAAAGTTACAATATAATATGACATTTGTCATAAAGTAAATTGTATTTCATAATAAATATAAGTATAATTAATATATAGAATATTTTGGTGAAAACTTTAGTACTTAGCAGGAGGCCTCCTATGAGAAGTTTTGCGGAAAAGTCCTTTATCATGTTACTTTGCTTATACAATTCTTATAGAATAAATCCACATACAAATTTGGTTGTTTATTTTCTCATAAGCCTAATTATTTCTTTAGTATTAGACTTATTGGATGATAAAAAAATAAGAAATATTATATATCTTTTATTCGTAATACTGTGTTTTTCTCATAATTTATTTGTTTTTTATTTGCCACTAATTTTATACAATATGTGCTTAGATTTTAAGGTCTACACTTTATTTACACTACCTTTAATCCTAATGAACTTCTCCACAATAAACTTGCTTTCATCTATTGGAGCCGTTTATCTCTCCATCATGACAAAAAAATATAATATTATTCTAGATGAAAACAAAACAGTACGAGATGAATTAAAAGAAGACACCTTCTATTTGGAAAAATACAATAAGCAACTCCTAATAGACAAAGAAAAAAATGTACATATTGCCATACTTACTGAAAGAAATCGGATTGCAAGAGAACTTCACGATTCTATAGGCCATGCTATAAGTAGCAGTATACTACAAGTAGAAGCATTGAAAGTCATTTCAACTGAAGATCCTGTAATAAAAAACTTGAATACCCTTCAGAATACATTGAAAAGTGGAATGGATGATATAAGAAAAAGCATCCACAATCTATACAATGAATCCCTAGACTTGGAAGAACAAATAGAAAAGCTTTGTAGTGAAATCCCTACTGTTGATGTTGAGCTAGTATATAAATTTGATGAAGAAATTGACTATGATTTAAAATTTGACATATTATCCGTTGTAAAAGAGGCCCTCACCAATTGTGCCAAACATTCCAATGCTACAAAGATAAAGGTTAGTTTATTAAGCCAGCCAAAATTTTATTCAATATTAATAGAAGATAATGGAAGTAATTTCGATAAAAAAAGTAAAGGTATAGGACTTCTTTCCATGAATGAAATAGCTGAAAAATATAATGGATATTTCAATTGTAAGTTTGAAGATGGATTTAAAATACATATGACTTTAATGAAAGGATAGTGCTTATGAATATAATAATTATAGATGATGATCCACTAGTAGTAGAATCTCTAAAAACA
>JAKPAR010000212.1 GCA_029779375.1 Bacillota bacterium
GGAGGTAATTTTGTGACTTTTGAAATTGGTAAAACTTACTTTGGATTTAATTTAGTAGATGAGTATGAAATAAAAGAAATACAGTCAATCGCAAGAATATTCTATCACGAAAAATCAGGTGCACAATTGCTCCATTTAGAAAATAATGATGACAACAAAGTTTTTTCAATTGGATTTAGAACTCCACCATCAGATAGCACGGGGGTTCCTCATATAATAGAACACAGCGTTCTATCTGGTTCTAGAAAATACAAAACTAAAGAACCTTTCATGGACATGGTAAAAGGTTCACTGCAAACTTTTATCAATGCTATGACCTTTGCAGACAAGACAATATATCCTATAGCAAGTAGAAATGAAAAAGATTTCTTCAACTTGATGGATGTCTATTTAGATGCAGTTTTTTATCCTAGCATATATGAAAAACCTGAAATATTTATGCAAGAAGGTTGGCACTATGAATTGTTTAAAAATGAAGATGATATAGAATATAAAGGTGTTGTCTATAACGAAATGAAAGGGGCTTATTCGTCTCCTGAGACAATTCTAGAAGAAAATATAAGTAAATCACTCTATCCTGATACTTGTTATCAATATTCTTCTGGTGGAAATCCTGATGTTATTCCAGAACTTAGCTATGAAGCTTTTTTAGATTTTCATAGAAAATTCTATCACCCTTCCAATAGCTATATATACCTATATGGAAATGGTGATATACAAAAACAACTTAAATTTATAGATGAAAACTATCTATCAAATTTTGATAAAACAAAAATAGATTCCCATATCCATAGTCAAGAACCTTTTAAATCTAGAAAAGAAATAGTAGACTACTATCCCATTTCAAGTGACGAAAATGAAGAAAATCGTACTTATTTAAGTTTAAACTTCGTATTGGGAGAAAAAACTGATTCAGAAACCTATTTGATGAGTAGTATATTAAGTCAATTGTTAATAGAATCTCAAGCTGCTCCACTTAAAAAGGCATTAATTGATGCTGGAATAGGAGAAGATATATTCCCAATAATCACAGATGGTATACAAATAGGTTTCGGCATTGTTGCAAAAAACACATCCTTAGATAAAAAAGAAGAATTTGAAAAAATAGTCTTTGATACTTTAAACAAATTAGTTAAAGAAGGTATTGATAAAAAACTAATTCAAGCTTGTATAAATATAGTTGAATATAATCTACGAGAAGCTGAAAATTTCCCAACTAAAGGCCTTATATATAATATACAATCCTTAAATAGCTGGTTGTATGATAGTAGCCCTACAACTCATCTACAATATGATGAAACTATAAACAAAATAAGAGCTAATATAGATAATGGCTACTTTGAAAAATTTATTGAAGAAAAAATCATAAACAATTCCCATAGTTCTATGGTCATTATAGAGCCTAAAAAAGGATTGGGAGAAGAAAAAATTGAGAAAACAAAAGAAAAACTAGCTGATTATAAAAAATCTCTTACTGAAGAAGATATAGAGAAATTAATTGAACAAAATGAAAAACTCAAAACAATCCAGTTGTCAGAAGATACTGAAGAAGCCAAAGCTACAATCCCAAAACTTTCAATATCTGATGTAGAACCTAAAGCTTTAATTATTCCTCAGGAAATAATTAAGGATGAAAACTACGCCATACTTTATCATGATATCTTCACTAGTAAGATTGCCTATGTGGACTTTTATTTTGATATATCTATGATTGATGAGGAATTGATTCCATATACAAATGTATTAGCTTGGATTTTAGGAAAGATGGATACAGAAAGTATGAATTATTCTGAAATTTCAAATGAAATATATGTAAATACCGGTGGAATTAATTTTAGTGTTAGTGCCTATGGAAAAAATAAAAGCAGTGAAGTTTTCCATCCTAAATTTATCGTAAGTGGCAAGGCTATAGGAGACAATATATCTAAACTATTAGAACTTACAAATACATTGATTACAGAAAGTAAATTAGAAGATAAAAAACGAGTTAAAGAACTACTTCAACAGTTGAAATCAAGAATAGAAATGATTATATTTGATATGGGACATTCTGTAGCTTCTGTAAGAGTTGGTTCCTATTTCTCGCCAATTATGAGATATATAGATAAAATAAATGGACTAGATTTCTACTGGTTCCTTTCAGATATCCTAGAAAACTTTGATGAAAATTGTGAAGAAATCATGTCCAATATTCATGAAGTATACAAAAAGATATTTAATATAAATAATTTAATTGTATCATTTACTGGAGATAAGGACGATTTCGCTATTGTAAAAGATAATCTAAAAGTTGTGACAAAAGAACTCAATAAAGAAGAATTAGAAAATAAAGAATTTAGTTTTTCTGAAGAAAAATTGAATGAAGGAATACTTTCAGCTGGCAATGTTCAATATGTATCAAAGGGCTATAATTTCAAAAAACTTGGATATGAATACAATGGCAGTATGCTTGTTCTAGCTACTATATTAAATGGCGATTATCTTCACAATAGAATAAGAGCAAGAGGTGGAGCTTATGGTGCAGGTATATCCTTTGATAGCTCTGGTCATGTAATTACTTACTCCTATAGAGATCCTAATCTTAAGGAAACTATAGAGGCTTATGACAATATGGCAGATTATATTAAGAACTTAAGTCTAGATGATTCCGATTTAACAACATTCATCATAGGAACTATAAGTCGTCTAGACCCAGCTTTGACTCCTCACATGAAGGGTCAAATAGCAACAATAAGATATATCTCTAATATAAGTCAAGAAGAAGTACAAAAAACAAGAGATGAAGTATTAAACACAAAGCTTAAAGATATAAAGGCTCTATCACCTATTCTTGAAGATACAATGAAACAAAATTATCTATGCGTACTAGGGAATGAACATAAGATAAGAGAAAATGAAGAAGTATTTAACAATATCGTTAAATTGAAAAAATAATAAAAAAGCGGGAGACCACAGGTCTCCCCTACATATTTTCAATAGATATGTTAAATGCCTTTTCCCATGCAAATATATTTGCTATAACTAATATAAGTATATAAATATATCTGCCATAGTCAATTTTTGTAGCCCCATAATGAACTCCAGCTAAAACCCCTATAATTAAAAACAATGGTATAACAATAAATCCCTGACTCTGACTTACAACTTCAAAAGGTTCAGAAAAAGGTAAAGTCTTTTTCATGCATTTAAAGCAAATCACGATAAATAGTATTATGTTTAAAAATACTATAACTAAATCTAAAGCTATTTTCCCTTTAAATATAATCATAAATATTATACTTTCAAAAACATACATAGGAAGCAAAAGATTAATGACAAAAGCTTTTAAAGTACCTTTAAATATATCTTTTGCCTCAGTAAAAGGCAAAAACTTATAAATCCAAGCAGCTTTATATTTTTCAGAATAACCTATGACCATAAGTATGGTTGGTATCATAAAGGCAACAAAATATATATTAAAGTACATCTTGCTATTGGCTATATTTGCCCATCCCTCATCTTTTGCCATTGACAATAAAAATATAAATGGGAAAACCAGAGAAAGTCCCAATGAAGGATAGGTTTTAAGCTTAAAATTTCTTTC
>JAKPAR010000218.1 GCA_029779375.1 Bacillota bacterium
TAGAAGATATGTATATGTTGTATTTATGTGTCAACAGTCAATAGAGAAATTAGCTAAAGGATTATATGTATTGTTTACTAACAATGAACCACCAATGATACATAATATCTGGAATATATTTAAACAACTAAAAAAAGAAAGTGATATTTTAAGAACAATACCTAAAGATAAATTTGAAATAAAGTTAGACAATTATAAGAACTTTTTTGCAGAGCTACTGTCATATTATATATCTGGAAGATACCCTACATATAAAGAGAAAATTTCAAATGCAATAGACTCTAATAGAGCTAAAAGGGTGTTAAATACTACAGTGGAGGTGTTCCAATGGATAGAATCCCTAAACGAATACAAGAAATAATTAATGATTATATCAATAATTTAAGCCAGGAGATTCCAGTGGCAAAAGTAATATTATTTGGGTCTTATGCTAAAGGTACGAACCATGAGTATAGTGATGTTGATTTGGCAATTTTTTCAGATTATTTTTCAGATATGAGTAGGATTGATGGTATTCAATATTTGTTATTACGAGCAATGAATTATGATATAGACCTTGAACCACAGCCATTCAGTATAGATGATTATAACAATCCAGTTGGAATAGTAGAAGAAATACTAGAAACGGGTATCGAAATTCCAGTGCAACAGTAGGGATGGCGTGAAACTTAGGGGGAAATTGGATATAATAGATATATATTTATCAGGGAGTGTGAATTGTCATGCCTAGATTGCCACGAGTCATGGCCAACACAGGAATATATCATGTCATGCTAAGAGGTGTCAATAGAATGAATATATTCCTAAATCATGATGACAAAGCGAAATTTCTAGAGATATTGGGGAACATGAATTCAGAAGGGGAATATACATTATATGGTTACTGCATAATGGACAACCATGTGCATTTGCTAATAAAAGAAGAAAGAGATCCAATATCCAGAACCATGAAAAGAATATGCATTAGCTATTCATACTATTTTAACAAAAAGTATGAAAGGGTAGGACATTTGTTTCAAGATAGATTTAGAAGCGAAAGGATTGAATCCGAAGATTATCTATTGGCCTGTATAAGATACATACACAACAATCCAATAAAAGCTCTTATTGTAGAAGAACCATCAGATTATGAATGGAGCAGCTACAACGCCTATATTGACAAATGTAATAATGAAGACGAAATCACATCAACAGAATTTATACTAAATATTTTTTCAGAAAATAAGGCTATAGCTATAAAAGAATTTGAAAAATTTTCTGCACTAGATTGTGAAAAGGTTTTCATGGATTTAGAAGAGAAGGAAGAAGATATAGAAAAGGTTCAAATAGAAAAAATTGAACAAATACTTAAAAGATACAGATTAACATTAGAAGACTTGCTTGAATTAAAAGATAAGAAAATTAGAACTAAAATAATAAGAGAAATAGATGCTAATGTCAAGCTATCAACAAGGCAAATGTCAAATATTACAGGAATAAGTAAAGATACAATAGCTAGAGCACTGAGAGACAGCTAAAATGCGACAGTAGGGGACAGCAGTCTCACTGTCGCACAGTATTGGATGGTATGTTAAAAAAATAAATAAGAAAACCTTAAATATGATATAATAATATAAATAAAATACAAATGGTGAGTTGGGGGGGAAAATCAAATGACAGATAGAGATTTGCTAGAAAGCATATTAGTTGAATTACAATCTAACAGTGCAGAATTGAAATCACTTAGGGAAGAAGTAAAGTCCAACAGTGCAGAGACAAAATTAATTAGGGAAGAAGTAAAGTCCAACAGTGCAGAGACAAAATCACTTAGGGAAGAAGTAAAGTCTAACAGTGCAGAGATGAAATCACTTAGGGAAGAAGTAAAGTCCAACAGTGCAGAGATGAAATCACTTAGAGAAGAAGTAAAGTCTAACAGTGCAGAGATGAAATCACTTAGAGAAGAAGTAAAATCTATCAGAGTACAGCAGCAAGAGGATCATTTGATATTGAAAGCTCTCGAACACTCGGCACAAGTCAATAAATCTGAACATGACAAGATGGCAAATGACATAGCTCATATACAAGGAAATGTAAAAAACATTGCTGAAAATTTAGATGCAGTGAAAGAAATCATAGGAAGACATGAAGTGGATTTAAAAGTATTGAAAAATAGATCGGTTTAAAAAAAGGCTTCCAGTTGGAAGCCTTTTTTGCGACAGCGAGAACCGTCCCTACTGTCGCATTTTATGGCCAAATTGTGACTACAGTTGAAGTTTGATTTTTGTCTCGAATTTCGATTTTATAAATATTGTCTTTTTTAAGCCAGTCTGGTAATTTAGTATTTCCATTATCACAGTCGAACCATTTTCCATCGTATACCCAGTTGTTACTAGCATTGCCTAAGAATATCCTATATTCCATTCCATCAGTAGTTCCATTTAATTCTATTGGTGTAGTGTGTATGCTCAAACTCACTGCTTCAAGAGGAAAATTTGGCGTAAAATGAATTTGTCCTATTTTACTTGCCAATGTGTCCCAAGTAGCTTTT
>JAKPAR010000220.1 GCA_029779375.1 Bacillota bacterium
AAATAGGACGATAAAAAGGTGGTGGTTAAATCCACTACTTTTTAATTTATACTTTCTTTGTTAGAGGAAAAGTAGTAGGAGGAATTTTATGTTAGATATGAAAAAAATTCATAAATTTTATTTAAATAATAAATATATTGTACTTGATGTGAATAGCGGTGCTGTACATGTAGTTGATAAAATAGCTTATGATTTAATAGATTTTTTTGAAGATACAAGTTTAGAGGATATAGAAAATATATTTAAGGACAAGTATTCTAAAAATGATATTTATGAAGCCTATGATGAAATAGTTAAGTTGAAAGAAGAAGGGCTTCTTTTTTCAGAAGGAGTAGATTTTAGTGGTTTTAGCTATAATAGTCAAAATGTAGTAAAAGCACTTTGCCTTCATGTTGCTCATGATTGTAACTTAAGATGTAAATACTGTTTTGCATCCCAAGGTGATTTTAAAGGTGAAAGGCTTTTGATGCCTTTAGAAGTAGGGAAAAAAGCACTAGAATTTATAGTAAATTCTTCTGGAAACAGAAGAAATTTAGAAGTTGATTTTTTTGGTGGAGAACCACTTATGAATTTTGATGTGGTAAAAGAGTTGGTTAAGTATGGAAGAGAATTAGAGAAAGAATACAATAAAAAATTTAGATTTACAATAACAACTAATGGTGTTTTGCTAGATGAAGAAAAAATGAATTTTATAAACGAAAATATGAATAATATAGTTTTAAGTCTTGATGGAAGAAAAGAAATAAACGATGCTATGAGAACTACTGTTTCTGGTGGAGGAAGTTATGAGATAATAGTTCCAAAATTCATCGAAATGGCTAATAAAAGGCAAGATAAAGACTATTTTGTTCGAGGAACTTTTACAAGAAATAATTTGGATTTTAGTGAAGATATTTTAGAATATTATAAATTAGGATTTAAAAAAGTATCTATGGAACCTGTAGTTACAGATCCCAAAGAAGATTATGCTATAAAAGAAGAAGATTTAGAAATAATTCTTAAGGAATATGAAAAATTCTCAAAGAAATATATAGAAATCAAAAAAGTGGACAAGGACTTTACATTTTTTCATTTCATGATTGATTTAAATCAAGGCCCTTGTATGATAAAGAGATCAGTAGGTTGTGGAGCAGGTTCTGAGTATATGGCAGTTACACCAGAAGGAGACTTATATCCTTGTCATCAATTTGTTGGTGAAGAAGATTTTAAACTTGGAAATGTATTTGAAGGTATCAAAAATACAACTATAAGAGATAAATTTAAAAATTCAAATGTATTCACAAAAGAAGATTGCAAAAATTGTTGGGCAAAGTTTTATTGTAGTGGTGGATGTCATGCCAATGCTTATTATGCCAATAAAGATTTTTCTAAACCTTACAAACTTGGCTGCGAAATGGAAAAGAAGAGAATTGAATGTGCTATTTCAATATTGGCTAATTTAGAAGAGCAGGAAAACATTTAAGTTGACTATAAAATAAGATGAATATATAATTGAATAGTATCAGATATTTAGAGGGAGGAAGATGAATGAAGCTAAAGAGTGCTATTATATTTATTTTAATAATCGCAATAGTTGTTTTCGGCTCTTATACAGCCATAAATGGAATGACTATTGGAAAAGTTAAAATTCCAAGTGCTAAAGAAGCTATAGATTTAGGCCTTGATTTAGCTGGAGGAGTTTATGTAATACTAGAAGCTCAGACAGATGCAAAAGGAGCAGAACTTCAAAAGATTATGGAACAGTCAAAAGCAGTAATAAACGAGAGAGTTAATGGTATTGGAGTATCAGAACCCAATATTGTTATAGAAGGAAACGATAGAATAAGAGTTGAATTGGCAGGAGTAAAGGATGTACAAGAAGCAATAGATATGATAGGGAAAACTGCACAACTTAAGTTTATAGATGCAGAAGGGAATGAAGTTATAACTGGACAAAATGTAAAAAGTGCAGAAGTTCAATATCAAAGAAATCAAGAAACTCAAAAAGATCAACCAGTAGTAGCACTAGAATTTGACAAAGAAGGATCTAAAAAATTTGCAGATGCCACTAAAAAATTAGTAGATAAGACAAATTTAGAAGAGAAAATCATTTATATAGTATTAGATAATCAAGTATTGTCTGCACCAGTGGTTAAATCTGTTATTGATGATGGCAAATGCGTTATAGAAGGAAGTTTTACTGTTGAAGATGCTAGTAGATTGGCTACTTTAATAAGGGCAGGTTCCTTGCCTGTAGAGATGAAAGAAGTGCAATCATCACTTATAGGACCAACGTTAGGATTAGAAGCTCTTGATAAAAGTGTATATGCTGCATTTATAGCTATAATGATAATATTTTTATTTATGCTTCTATACTATAGAATTCCAGGGCTAATTGCAGATGTTGCATTGACGATTTATATATTGTTGGTATTGTTTGGAATGCAGATGTTGAATGCTAAACTTACATTGCCAGGAATTGCAGGACTTATATTATCTGTAGGTATGGCAGTAGATGCAAATGTTTTGATATTTGAGAGAATGAAAGAAGAATTAAGACTTGGAAAATCTGTAGGAGCTTCTATTGAATCTGGATTTAAAAGAGCACTATCATCAGTACTTGATTCAAATATAACTACATTGATTGCTGGATTGGTATTGTACTGTTTTGGAACAGGACCTATAAGAGGATTTGGTGTTACATTGATACTTGGAATTATAGCATCAATGATTACAGCAGTTTTAATTACGAAACAATTGTTAAAACTTATGGTTAATATAACAGGAACTAAAAATCCTAAACTATATGGGGCATAAAAGAGAGGTGAACATGGTGAAAATTGTTGAAAATAGAAAAGTATTTTTTTGTATTTCCTTAGCTATTATTATTTTGGGAATGATAATGTTTGCTGTAAATGGTTTAAATAAAGGTATAGATTTTGCAGGCGGTACACTTATACAGATAAGAATTGGGAAAACTGTTCCAGTTGACGAAGTTAGAAAAATTACAGATGATTATGACAAAGAGGCAAGTATTATTCATTCTGGTCCAAACAAGGACGAAGTAATAATAAAAAGTACCAAAGATTTTACTAATAAAGAAATAAATGAAATTTTTAATAAATTTAAAGAAAAATACAATCTAAAAGATGATAGCCCACTTCAGGCTCAAAAATTTAGTCCTACGATGGGGGATGAAATAAGAGGAAAAGCACTATTATCAGCGGTTATAGCTGTTGTTGCGATGCTTATTTATATTACTTGGAGATTTGAGTTTAAATTTGCATTAGCGGCTATTATAGCATTAGTTCATGATGTGTTGATTACATTTTCCGTTTATGCTATATTTAAAATACCAGTTAATAGTTCTTTTATTGCCGCTATCTTGACTATATTAGGGTATTCTATAAATGATACTATAGTTATCTTCGATAGAATAAGAGAAAATTTAAAAATATCTAAAAAAGAACCTTATGAGAAAGTAATTAATGATAGCATAAAACAATCTATGACTAGAACAATAAATACTTCTTTAACTACTCTAATAGCTATTTTGATGCTCTATATATTTGGAGTTGAAGATGTAAAGGTTTTAGCTTTGCCATTAATTATAGGAGTTATTTCAGGAACTTATTCATCAATATTTATAGCAAGTCCTCTTTGGTATGTGATGAAATCTAAAGAAAAAAACACAGGATATAATCCAAAAAGAGCTTAAAACTGCCGAAAGGCAGTTTTTTCTTCATAAGAAGGAATTAACTCTTTTATTTTGGGTAAAAAGAATGTAGAATAATAATAAATTATGTATTAGGGAGGATTTATTTATGCAATGGGGATTTATATTGTCTTTAGTATTTGCTACACTAGTTGCTATATTTGCATTGAGGAATGCAAATGAAGTCCTAATTGATTTTTTATTTGGAAAAGTAAATATATCTCAAGCCTTAGTTATTTTTATATCGGCTATATTAGGGGCTGTTATTGTAGCTATCATGGGAGGTATAAGAAATTTTAAATTAAAAAAAGAAGTAAGAGAATTAAACAAGAAATTGGAGTTGCTTTTACAAGAAAATAATAATTATCAAATTCTTCTAACGGAAAAAGAGCATTCTGAAGAGAATGATATAGTTGTAAATAATGAGGAATTTGAAGAAAGTGACAATGAAAACAAAGAAGAACTTTGAGGTGATTAAATGATAAGATTCGACAAGGTATATAAATTATATGACAAGGATTATTCTCAAATAGATACCTTGTGTAGAAGATTAGATATTTCTCCACTTACTGCAAAGGTGTTGATAAATAGAGGTTTCAATACAATAGAAAGTTGTGAGGATTTTTTAAATACTGATTTAAAAAATTTAAATGATCCTTTTTTATTAAAAGGAATGAAAGAAGCTGTTGAGAGAATATCTAAGGCTATTGAATATAGTGAAAAAATATGTATTTATGGAGATTATGATGCTGATGGAGTTACAAGCACATCTATATTATTTATTTTTTTAAAAAAACTTGGTGCTAATTGTTTTTATTATCTTCCTAATAGATTAGAGGAGGGATATGGTTTAAATATAGATGCCATAGACAATATAGCTAAATTAAATACTTCTCTTCTTATAACAGTTGATTGTGGTATAACAAATATTTGTGAGGTAGATTATTTAAATGAAAAGGGAATTGATGTAATAGTTACAGATCATCATCAATGTATAGATACATTACCTAAAGCAGTTTCAGTTATAAATCCCAATAGAGTGGATTGCTCCTACTCTTTTAAAATGTTGGCAGGTGTAGGAGTTGCATTTAAACTCATTCAAGGTTTGTCAAAAAAACTTGGTATTGAAGTAGATTATGAGGAAATATTGCCTTTAGTCACTATTGGAACTGTAGCAGATGTAGTGCCTTTAGTAGGAGAAAATAGGATTATAGTTAAGAATGGTTTGAATTTTATGAAGGATACATCTAATTTAGGGGTGAAAGCTCTTTTGGAAGTATCAGGTCTTAAAGACAAAAATATATCATCATATCATGTAGGGTTTGTATTGGGGCCCAGATTGAATGCAGGTGGAAGATTAGGAGTAGCTACTATAGGTGTTAAAATGTTTACTACAGATGATTATAGTGAAGCTTTGTCCCTTGCGGAGTATTTAGATGAAGAAAACAGAAAAAGACAGGAAATAGAAGAAGAAATATTAAAGGATGCTGAGAAATTAATAGAAGAAAAAATAGATTTAGAAAAAGAAAAGATTATAGTTTTAGCTTCTGATAAGTGGCACTCTGGTGTTATAGGAATTTGTGCTTCTAAGATAACAGATAAATATTTCAAACCTTCTATATTGTTTTCTATAGAAGGTGATGTGGCTAGGGGTTCTGCTAGAAGTATTCCAACCTTTGATATACATAATAGCTTAAGTAGATGTAGTGATGTGTTGGAGAAATTTGGTGGGCACAAACAAGCTGCTGGGATGCTTATAAAAACAGAAAATATAAATGAATTTAGAAGAAAGATAAATGAAGTTGCAGATGAGTTTTTAGATGAGGATGATTTGATACCAGAGATATACATAGATTCTGAACTTGAATCTAGTGATATTGATATAAAAACCATAAGTGAATTGAAAAAATTAGAACCCTTTGGTATGAATAATCCTTCTCCTCAATTTATTTATAGAACTGCAAAAATAAAGAGTATCAGGCGAATAGGTAAAGATAATGCACATTTAAAGTTGTTGTTAGAAAAAAATGGTTCAGTAGTTGACACTATAGGGTTTAATTTTGGGGATTATGGAAATGTTTTAAGTAATGAAGATGAAATAAATATTGTTGGAAATTTGGATATAAATGACTACATGGGAAATGTAAGTCCGCAATTGATAATTAGAGAAATAAATTCGATCAAATATGATATACCTAATATAGATGATGAGTATTATTATGCCTTAAAAAAATATTTAAAGAAAAATAGTTTGAATTTTAGGAAAGGCAAAAAAAACGTTGAATTTGTTGAAAAAATAAATAGATTGGATTATATTGTTGATGTTCTAAAAGAGCGTGAAAATGTGTTAGTTTTAGTTTATAATTATGTAAATATTTTAAGTATCTGTGAAGCTATTCAATTGGAAGGCAGAGATGTAATAAAGAAGACATCGATTTCTTATAATATTGATGATAATCATAAGGTGAACAGTATAGTTATTCTTCCTGTACTATTTGATATTAATTTTAAAAGATATGAAAAGGTAATATTTTATGATTTGAGTTTTGATGTTAATAATTTTCTATATTTTATGGATAAGATAGGACCAAAGAATGTAGGAACACTTTTTCATAGATATGATATAGATTTAAACAAAGAAATATTATTAAATATATTGCCAACGATAGATGAAATGAGAATTATATATAAATCATTTTTAACAGCAAAGAGTAAGAACATAAAAATTGAACCTTATTTATATTTGGAATCTATTAATTGTAAAGTAGAAAAAAAAATCACAAAGTATAAATTGGATGTAACCATGGAGATATTTAAAGATTTAAATTTTATAGATTTTACTTTGAAAGATAATTATTATTTTGTTAAAATTTTAGAGCCACCTAATGAAAAAATTGACATATTGGAAAAACCTAAAGTAAAATATCTATATAGCTTAAAAAATAGTGAGATGTAGGGATTTATTCTTGTTAAACAATATATATTGAAATGAGTGGTAAGCATGATAGAAAATCTTATTTTAAAAATTGAACAGTATAATCCTCAAGCTGATATGAAACAGATAATTAAGGCATATAATTTTGCTGAGTTAGCTCATGAAGGCCAATATAGAAATTCAGGAGAAAAATTTTTTATTCATCCGTATAATGTAGCTATGATACTTGCGGATTTAAATATGGATACTTCAACTATTATAGCAGGATTGCTTCATGATGTATTGGAAGATACTGACGTGACATATGAAACTCTAGTAGAAGAATTTGGGGAAGAAGTTGCCAATTTAGTAGATGGAGTCACGAAATTAAAAAAATTAAATTATAAAACTAAGCAAGAAAGTCAAGCAGAAAATTTAAGAAAAATGGTAGTTGCTATGGCTAAAGATATTAGAGTTATAATCATAAAATTAGCCGATAGACTTCACAATATGAGAACCTTGGAATACATGAGCGAGGAAAAGAAAAAGGAAAAAGCTTTGGAAACTCTGGAAATATATGCACCTTTAGCCCATAGACTTGGTATTTCAAAAATCAAATGGGAACTTGAAGATTTATCTTTAAGATATTTAGATCCAGAAGGCTATTATGATTTGGTAGATAAAGTATCTAAACAGAGAAGAGAGAGGGAAGCATATATACAGTTTATAATAGACATGCTTAAGAAAAAAATTGATGAAATGGAGATACCTTGTGAAATAAGTGGTAGACCTAAAAGTTTTTATAGCATTTATAGAAAAATGGTATATCAAAACAAAAATTTTGAACAAATTTTTGACTTAACTGCTATAAGAGTTATAGTAGATACTGTAAAAGATTGTTATGGTGTTCTTGGAATAGTTCATACTATGTGGAAGCCTATTCCCGGGAGATTTAAGGACTATATAGCTATGCCTAAACCTAATATGTATCAATCACTTCATACGACAGTTATTGGCCCTCAAGGGGAACCTTTTGAAGTGCAAATAAGGACTTGGGAAATGCATAGAACTGCAGAATATGGTATTGCAGCTCATTGGAAATACAAAGAAGGAACAGTTAAAGCAGATAATTTTGATGAAAAACTTACTTGGTTGAGACAGATGCTTGAATGGCAAAAAGAGATGAAGGATCCTAAAGAGTTTATGGAATCATTAAAAATAGATTTTTTCACAGATGAAGTTTTTGTCTTTACACCAAAAGGCGACGTTATAAACTTACCTAATGGTTCTACTCCTATAGATTTTGCTTATAGGGTTCATACAGCAGTTGGGAATAATTGTGTAGGAGCTAAAGTAGATGGTAGAATTGTACCTTTGGATTATAAGTTGAAGAATGGAAATATTGTAGAAGTTATAACTTCAGCAAATAGTACAGGTCCTAGTAGAGATTGGCTGAAAATTGTAAAAAGCAGTCAAGCTAAAAATAAAATAAGGCAATGGTTTAAAAGAGAAGAAAGAGACTTAAATATTGTTAAAGGAAAAGATATACTTGAAAAGGAAGTAAAGAGGCAAGGATATAAATTAACTGAAATGTTAAAAGAGGATTGGTTAAAATCTATTGCAAGCAAACTTAGCTTGAGTAGTGTAGATGATTTATATGCTGGATTGGGATACGGTAGCATAACATTGTCTCAGGTGATTCCAAAATTAAAAGAATTTCACAAAGATTATTATAAATTGAGAGATGAAAAAAATCTTCTTGAATCTAATTCAAATATTTCTGTTCATAAGAAAGAAAATAGATTTACTCAAGGAGTAACTGTAAAAGGAGTTGACAATATAAAAGTTCGCTTTTCAAAATGTTGCAATCCTGTTCCAGGAGATGAAATAGTTGGATATATAACTAGGGGAAGAGGTGTATCAGTTCATAGAAAAGATTGTCCAAATATAAAAGATTTAGCAAGTCATGAAAGGTATATTGAAGTTGAATGGGATACAGATAAGAAAGCATCTTATCAAGCAGAGATTCAAATAAAAGCTTCTGACAGACCTGGATTGTTAACAGATATCACTCAAAGAATAACAGATGCAAATTTAACAGTGACTTCCTTAAATGCAAGAACCAATAAAGAAAAATTAGTGGTTATGAATATAACTCTTGAAACCAAAGATGTAGAGCAACTAAAGGATTTGATGAAAAAGATTAAAAGAATAAAAGGAGTAATTGATGTATATAGAGTGACCACTTAATGAAAGGATGATACTATGAGAGCAGTTGTACAAAGAGTTACTTCTGCAAGTGTAATTGTTTGTGATAATATTGTAAGTGAAATAGATAGAGGACTTTTGGTTTTTTTAGGAATTGGCAATGAAGATGATGAAACAGATTTAAACTATTTGGTAGAAAAGATAATGGGATTAAGAATTTTTGAAGATGAAAATGAAAAAATGAATCTATCTATCATGGATGTAAAAGGTGAACTTTTAATAGTATCACAATTTACTTTATATGGAGATGTTAGAAAGGGTAAGAGACCTAATTTTACTTCTTCAGCTCCGCCAGATGTGGCAAAAAAAATGTATAGAGATTTTATAGATAAATGTAAAAATTATGATATAAAAGTTGAAGAAGGTATATTTGGAGCAAATATGAAAGTGAATCTTATAAATGATGGACCAGTGACTATTCTTTTAGATAGCAAAAAAACTTTTTAGGAGGGATATGTTTGAAAGTTTTAAGATTACCTGTAGGTGTATATGCAGCAAATTGTTATATTGTCTATGATGAAGATGCTCATGAAGCTGTAGTAATTGATCCAGGTGGAGCTGGAGATGAAATATTAAATAAAATAAGGGAATTAAATTTAAAAGTAAAATATATCATTTTAACTCATGGACATGGAGATCACATAGGTGGAGTAGAAGAAGTGAGAAAAGGTACTAGTGCTCCTGTGTTGATTCATGAAGATGATGCAGAACTATTAAAAGATGACAAGAAAAATTTGTCTAGTATGATGATTATGGGAAGTATTGAAATTATTCCTGACAAATTGTTAAAAGATGGAGAAGAACTTGTTCTAGGAGATCATACAATAAATATCATTCATACTCCTGGTCATACAAAAGGTGGGATTAGTATAAAGATTGAAGACAATTTATTTACAGGAGATACACTTTTTGCTGGTTCTATTGGCAGAACTGATTTTGAAGGTAGTTCTTATGAAGATATAATAAGTTCTATAAAAGAAAAGCTAATTTTGTATCCTGATGATACTATTATTTATCCTGGTCATGGCCCATCATCTACAATTGGAAGGGAAAAGAAATATAATCCATTTATAATTAATTGAGAATATTTTTTAACGTCTTAGGGAATTTTAAGATTAGAACCTAGGAGGTGAAGTTATGAAAAAGAAATCGTTTTTTTCAAATGAATCAAGAGAGAATATAGATATACGTGATATTGATGAATTGATAGAAATGGGACTAGATATGGATGAAATAGCTAAAGAACTTGGTATTTCTAAAAAACATGTAGAGAGTTTGATAAAAGATATAGATAAAGATTTTTGAGGAGAAAAAAATTATGGTTTTAGTTTATTTAGATGGTCATGATTTTACTTATGAGGTAAATGAACTAGTAAAGCTTTTTTTCTTTGGTGAGGAAATAAGTTTTATTCAAACTGAAAATGAATATACGGGAGAAGGGTTTTTGATAAAAAATCATCTTATAAAGGTAGAGGATGATTATTCAGCTATTGCGATAGTTGTCTATAAT
>JAKPAR010000235.1 GCA_029779375.1 Bacillota bacterium
TGTCTTCTACAAGCACACCTTTCAAAGCTTCAATGGCTACTTCTATTTGTTCTCCATCAGGTTCTCTTGTAGTAGCTACCTTTTGAAGCCAAAGCCCTGGATAAGATAAAATATAAGCAAGTTTACCACCACTTCTACCTATTATTCTATTTATTTCATATGAGATCCCGGCTATAACTGGCAACATTAGAAGTCTTATGAAAAATCTCTGTAGTGGGTTTGGCCATCCAAATAATGAAAGCACCAATATACTCACTATCATGACCATAAACAAAAAGCTGGTTCCACATCTTGGATGAAGAGTTGGATACTTCTTTACATTTTCAACTGTCAATTCTTCTTCATTTTCATAGCAGTGAATAGTCTTGTGTTCTGCTCCATGATATTCAAATACTCTGCCTACATCCTCCATTTTAGAAATAGATACTACGTATATGAGGAAAAAAACAATTCTTATTAAGCCTTCTATAAGATTTAACAATACCGGATTTTTAACTATATTTTTAAATAGATTTGTCAAAAATGTAGGTGCTATCATGAAACACAATATAACTATTGCAAATGACAAAAGCATTGTAAAAAACATCTCTACATTTTCAGCTTTTTTAGGGTCCATTTTCTTTTCCAAAGCCTTCTCAAATTTAGTCTTTTCCATATCCTCTCCAAAAAATTCAGCTGAATACATAAGAGATTTAGTCCCTATGAACATAGCCTCTACAAGGCCCACTACTCCCCTTATAAATGGAAGTCTCAAAAATTTGTGCTTGGTACTTGGAGTATCCAGCCTTTCTCTTTTAACTTCTATTTCATGATCTGGTTTTCTAACTGCTATAGCAATATCCTTTGGCCCTTTCATCATAACTCCTTCTATGAGAGCCTGCCCTCCTATAGTAGTCATGTGCTTTGGAACCCTGTTTATATCTTTTATCTTCAAATGATCAACTCCCCAAAACATTTTATAATCATATTATATTATACCATATAAAACTAGACGCAGGAAAGCCACGAGATCTACTTTTCGTTCGGCAAACCCGGGACCTTATCTGACCAGCCAAACGAAACGTCCCCGTGGCGGTGCGGCGGTATTCCAAAAAAATAAAGGCTAGATGTAAGCATCTAACCTGTCTTTTTTGAGAAATTATTTCATGCCATATTTTTTCTTGAATTTTTCTACACGTCCACCTTTTTCAACAAACTTTTGACGACCTGTAAAGAATGGATGACATTCTGAACAAACTTCTACTCTAAGTTCTTCTCTAGTTGAACCTGTCTTGAAAGTATTCCCACAAGCACAGTATACTGTAGCTTCGTGATATTCTGGATGAATTCCTTGTTTCATGATGCTCACCTCTCTTTTGTAGCTAGTTTATAGAAATTATCTATTTTACATATTTCAACTTTTTAATTATAGCATAGAAAAAAAAGTATTTCAACTTTTAAACCCAAATTTTATTTCTCATTTCTTCAATAAATATATCATTTGTTTTAGTTTTCATTAAATTTTCGATTAAAATTTCAGTTACATCTTGAGTAGGAGCATTGGCTAGAGCTTTTCTCACACTCCAAATAGTCTCAAGTTCTCTTTGATTTAAAAGAAGTTCTTCTCTTCTAGTACCAGATTTATTTATATCAATAGCAGGGAATATTCTTTTTTCAGAAAGTTTTCTATCTAAATGAATTTCCATATTGCCTGTACCTTTGAATTCTTCAAATATGACATCATCCATACGGCTTCCTGTCTCAACTAATGCAGTAGCAAGTATAGTTAAACTGCCACCTTCTTCTACATTTCTAGCAGCTCCAAAAAATCTTTTAGGTTTATGTAATGCACCTGGATCAAGGCCACCAGAAAGGGTTCTACCTGTTGCAGGAATAGTTAAATTGTATGCCCTTGCAAGTCTTGTGATGCTATCTAAAAGTATGACTACATCTTTTCCATGTTCCACAAGTCTTTTTGCCCTTTCAAGAACTATTTCAGCTACTTTTGTATGATGCTTAGGCAATTCATCAAAAGTTGAATATACAACATCTCCCTTTACAGATCTCTGCATATCTGTAACTTCTTCAGGTCTTTCATCTATAAGCAATACTATAAGTTCAATTTCAGGATGATTTATAGAAATAGCATTGGCAATCATTTTAAGCAAAGTAGTCTTTCCTGCCTTTGGAGGAGATACTATCATGCCTCTTTGGCCTTTTCCTATAGGAGCCAACAAATCTATCATTCTTGTGGAAAGCTCATTTGGAGTAGTTTCAAGGACAATTCTTTTTCTTGGATAAATGGGAGTTAATGTGTCAAAATCTGGTCTATTTATGCAGGTTTCAGGATTTAGATCATTGACACTTTTTACATAAAGAAGGGCTTTATACTTTTCTCCCTGTTTAGGTGGTCTTGTAATTCCCTTTATTTTATCTCCTGTCTTAAGTCTAAATCTTCTTATTTGGGAAGGAGATACATATATGTCTTCATCACCAGAAAGATAATTTTCACATCTTAAAAAACCATATCCATCTGTATGAATTTCTAATATTCCCTTGGCCATATTTATATTATCCATCTGTTCCAATTCCTCTGTGACTTTTTCCGGCAGCACATCTGTATTTATATCCTTTATATCTATTTTTTCAACTTCATATTCTTCATCATACTCTTCTTCCCTTTCCTCATCATCTACTTCTTTTGAAGCATAATCCTGAAGTATCAAATCTATAAGCTCTTCTTTCTTGAATTTATAAGGACTCCTTATTCCTATATTCTTTGCAATTTCTCTCAATTCGGCAATCTTCTTGCCTTCTAACTCAATTTGGGTCAAAAAAATACACCTCCACTATATATACCTTTTATCTATTGGTTGAAAAAATAAGATGAGAAAAAAGAAAGGGAACCCTGTAGGAAAAACCTACAGGAAATTATTTAGCATATTCTGGCTTTTTATCTAGCTTGTGAAGTGCTTCTACAAATCTTATAGTACCGGTCTCAGCCCTCATGACTACAGAATAGGTTTTAGCCATATTGTTTTCATAAAATACTACCCCTCT
>JAKPAR010000244.1 GCA_029779375.1 Bacillota bacterium
AAATAGATGATCACTTATTGTCAAACCCAGAACTGAATCGCCCAAAAACTCTAGCCGTTCATTAGATTCAATGCCGTGTTCATTTGCATATGAACTATGTGTCAATGCTATATGTAATAGTGAAATATCTCGAAATTTGTAATCTATTATATTTTCTAACTCATGAAACTTCGACTTATCTTTTTCGTACATATAAACAGCACCCTTTCGTATAAGCTAAGCTATATAGGGCTATAAAAGATTATATACTTAAAAGTACATTTGTCAATATTTTTTATTGTCTTAAGTTTCTGCATTTTTTCTGAATTGTAGATAAATCAAGGCTTTTAATGTTTAATATGCAAGCAGCTATTAAGATGCTATAAATCAATATGATTCATATGCTTGTACTTATATAAGTGCTTTTTATTTTTACAGAAACCCTAAATTTTATTTTGGACTCCTCAAATTTGTTTCAACGGTACCTGTTATTTTTTAGAACTACGCTATATATAACATACTTTCTATATAAACACTTATCTATAGCTTTTTCTATTATATTTACAATTTATCTATCATAACTTTTTTCTTAATAGCACCTTTCTCCTCTCTTTTAGACTTAAACCTGTTCTATTAAATTTAATCTTTGTAAAATTTGTTAAAAACTATGCGATTTTGCCTCTATCCATTTCCTATATGATTTTCTCTCGCATAATAAAATAAATATTGCTGAGCAAATCCTGCATAATCACCAAATTTGTTACTGGCGAATCTTTTTATGTCCTCTTTGCATATCTCTTCTCTTTCAAAATATAGTGCTTCTACTATCCTCTTTATCCATACATCTACAGGAAATGCTTCATATTTACCAAGAGAAAATAGAGCTACACAGTCAGCTACCTTAGGACCTACACCTGAAAATTTCAATAAAAAATCAATAGCCTCATCGTATGAAAGCATTCTTAATGAATATAGTTTTGCCTCGTTTTCTACAACTTTTTTGGCAGTCTCTAATATATATCTATCCCTATAGCCACACCCACATCTTCTCAATGTATCAATATCACTATTTGCAAGTATTGTAGGAGAAGGAAAAGTATAATATTCTTGTCCTCTCCATAATATTTTATCACCATATAT
>JAKPAR010000257.1 GCA_029779375.1 Bacillota bacterium
ATTCAGACTGGGTTCTTGAACCAGTTATTCAAAAGACAATAGTCGCTGTAGCACAAGCTCGTGAAGCATTAGAGCACGGACTTACATCTGTAGGAGAAATTTCTCGTTCGGGTATACATATTCGAAATATGATTGAAGCAGGTGTCATCCCTGGTCCAAGAGTAGTTGCAACTGGACTTGGATTTTGCAGGACAGCAGGACATGGAGATTCTCATAGACTGCCATTAGAATATAACGATGCCTCTCATCCTTGGGCTGAACGTGTAGATGGTCCTTGGGAGCTTAGAAAAGCTGTGAGAAGAAGAATTCGTGAAAATCCAGATGCTATTAAAATTTGGTCAACAGGTGGAGGAATATGGAGGCACGACGCAAAGGCTGATCCTCATTATTGTATGGAAGAAATTCAAGCAGTTGTTGATGAAGCCAATATGGTAGGACTACCTGTATGGTCTCATGCTGAAGGGTATGAAGGAGCATTAAATTCTTGTAAGGCTGGAGTATCAGCTATCATTCATGGTCAAGAATTAAATGAAGAATGTCTCCAAATAATGAAAGAAAAAGATATTACATTTTGTCCAACTCTTCAATTCTTCTATGAATGGTTTACTGTATATGAACCACCATATAGACCAATTCATGACAAGTATCCAGGAAAAACTACTGCTGAAAAAGAACTAAATCGTATTATTGACAATTTGCAAAATGCCAATAAAAAGGGTATTAGAATCACAGTAGGTTCTGATTCTTTCTGTAGTAGTTTGACTCCATATGGCAAATATGCTATCACTGAAATATATACACTTAACAAATCAGGACTAACGGAAATGGAAACTATAATGGCTGCAACCAAAAATGGTGCTGAAATGCTTAAAATAGATGATATAACAGGAACTCTTGAAAATGGCAAGTTTGCTGATTTACTTGTTCTTGATGGGAATCCATTAGAAGACATTCATAATATTGCTGTTGAAAAAATGGAAGTTATAATGAAAGAAGGAGAATTTGTTAAAAGAGCATAGTGAATAAAGGCCAAAAAATATCTTAGTGCAAAGCACTAAGATATTTTTTAAAAGACAGCTTATATTTCCGATACTTTCATATCCATTATTAAGAATCTGCTATTTAAAAGAGGACTTATAGTGTTTTTACTTACGCCTCTAAATGAATTTCCAAACATATCAAAGACATTTGAAGATACATTTAGTTCAGGAAGTCTTCCTACAAATTTTTCTCCATCAAACAAAAAGGCCAATTGCACAGGAGTCCCAAAATTTCCTTCTGGCGTAAAGTCTCCACCTGAGGCCATTAGTACGAAGATTCCCATTTCACCGCCCAACAATTCCTTGGCAGTTTTTTCCGATTCTTTAATTTTCAATTCTGGAATTCCCAATGTAGGTACTCCATCATATTCGCTAGTTGCAGCTCCAGTTAAATCTAGATTATATTTTCTAGATGTTTTCTTATCTGTATAGGGTGCCATAACAATACCATTTTCAATTAGAGTATATCTATAGTCTTTATTTATAACTCCTTCTGCATCAAAGAATGGAAGGAAGGTGTCTAAAGGATTGTTGTTTTGGTACAATGTAAAGTTTTCATTGAATACCTTTTTACCTTTTTTGCCACTTAACAATGAGCTATTGCTGCCAAAGTTATTTCCATCTAAATCCTGAACAAGTTTCTTTAAGGGCAAAGTCTCATCTGTAGCAAATACAACAGGGAATATTTCTTTTTTTGGAAGATCTACTTTGTTTTTGTAAGCATTACATACATGGTTGATATCTTTTAATGCCAAAGAGCGATCATATTTTCTTCCCCAAAAACCTACAAAGCCATCCATTATGTTTACAGATTTTTTTTCTTTAAATAACAATTCCAATGAGATGACTCTATCTTTATATGATAAATCAAGGCCCTTGTCATTTACAAGCTTAATATTATATTCATTGAGGTTAAATTTATGAGAGAAATAGAAGTCGGATTGTTCTTTTCTAAGTACGCTCAACAGTTCTTCAAGTTCTTCTACCAATTTATCTTCTTCGATTATTTTTAAAGAAAAATCTTCGTTTTGTACTTTGTTTTCTTCAAGTTCATATTCATATGGGATTTTATTGTCAAGGGTAGCTTTTGCTCTTTTTTCCAATTCGGCTTCTTCATAGTTTCCAATAGCACCTGCATATCCGATATATCCGTTTTCGTATACTCTAAGTCCTGTTTTTTCAATATCTTTATGTCTAATAGAATCTATTCTAGTCTGGTTGACATTTATTGATACTTCTTTAACTCTACTTGTATATTTTTCTTTAACCATTTATCTCCACCTCCTATTGAACATTTAAATTTTTAACTCTGACGAAAGGTCCGCCGAAGCCTACTGGCAGAGGAAATTGTTCCATTTTTCCACATCCGCCCAATATAAAGCAAAGTATTTCAACTTCATCAGAAAGGCCATCTATTTCATTTAAAGTTTCCATTACATTTCCAGTGACTACTGAAATATTCACTGGCTCTGCAATTTTACCATCCTTTATATAATAGGCAAGGGATGGTGCTATTGTGAAAGTTGACATTCCAGATCCATGTTTTATGGTTTCTATATATATTCCCTCTTTGACTTCAGAGAAAAGTTCATCTTTTGTTTTATTTCCAGATTCTATATATGTGGTTGTCATTCTAACGATAGGTTCATATTCAAAATTCATTGCTCTAGCATTTCCAGTTAATTCTTCTTCTAGATAATGAGCTGTAATAGCACTGTGAAGTCGTCCGCTAAGTATACCGTTTTTTACAAGATAGGTCTTTTCAGCCTTTGTGCCTTCATCATCAAAAGGTACATATCCACTTCCACTTACATTGCCATCATCTACAATAGAAAGTATATCGCTTCCAACTTTTTTTCCTATAGCCCATTCTTTTTTCATGGTTTCATCGCCTATCATAAAGTCAGATTCACTTTTATGGCCAAAGCTCTCATGGGCAAATACTCCTGCAGCTAATGGAGATAGTACGACTGTGTATTTTCCCGGTTTGATAGGTTGAGAATTTAATAGAAAATCTTCACATTTTTTGATATAAGATTTACATTCTTCTGTTTTACCTTTTATATCATTAAAATTGGTGGAAGACTTTTGAAAACTTTCTGAAAACCTTTTCTCACCTTTAACAAATTGCATCCTTATGGAGAGACCAACAACTTGTGTATCATATAGAATTTTTGCACCTTTGCTGGAATAAAATTCTTTGTTTGTTTTTTTATCTACATAAATGGTTTTCCAATGTTTAATGAGTTCATTTTCTCGTAGTATTGGGAAGTATTCTTTTAATAAATTTTGCTTTTCATCAATTCCAATTTTAGTTACATCATTATCTTTAAATTTAATTAAATTTTCTATATTTACTTGAAATTTTGCAACAATGGGATCATCGTCTATTT
>JAKPAR010000292.1 GCA_029779375.1 Bacillota bacterium
CAATACCTTTATCACTGGCGGCAACCAAGTGATCAGCAGATATACATCCTATTTCTGCAGCTAATTCCGCACCCCCTATTGGCTCTATTTCATCTGCATGCATTTTTGGAAGTAGTCCATATTTTATACCTGCTTCTAATATTTCTTTTGATTCTTCTATAGAAAAGACACCCTTTTCACAGAAGACATCACAGAATTTTGCCAGCCCTCTACTTGCTACTTCTGGTATCATTTCATTTATTATCATATCTATGAACCTTCTAGGTTTGTCCTTGAATTCAGGTGGTATGGCATGGGCTCCCATAAATGTAGAAACTACATCTACAGGGTGGTCCTGATTTAGCTTTCTAGCCACTTCCATTTGTTTTACTTCCGTGTCAAAATCATCAAGTCCATAACCGCTTTTAGCTTCTACAGTA
Organism: Bacillota bacterium; assembly: GCA_029779375.1. Classification (GTDB taxonomy): domain Bacteria; phylum Bacillota; class Clostridia; order Tissierellales; family Sporanaerobacteraceae; genus Sporanaerobacter. Next base: position 420 of record JAKPAR010000292.1, read on the forward strand.
GTAACTCCAAAGGATAGCATTATATTTAAACTTTTTTTGGCCTGTTCATATAATTCTGAAAAGCTGGCATTCCTTGTTGCCTTAACTGTGCTATGGATTCCTCCTCCTGCCTCTAATATTTCCAAATATTTTGCTCCTTTTAATTTCATAGATAATTCATTTTCTCTAGAACCACCGTGCACTAAATGAGTATGGGAATCAACTAAACCTGGGATAACTGTTTTACCTTTGGCATCTATTACTTTGGTATCTTTAGTTGTTTCAAAATCTTCTGGTAACTCTCCTTCACCTACATATACTATTTTGTCGTTCTTTATTGCTACTATTCCATTTTCAATTAAGCCTACTTCTTTCATTTCATCTTTAATCCTAGGCCTATTAGGACCTTTTAATGTGTATAAACTTTTTATATTTTTTATTACTAAATCAACTTTCATTTTATTCACCTATTCAAATATTTTCTTTTCCAATACTTGATCAGAACTAAAGTTTTCTAATCTTAAATAATAATCTGCCACATCTACTAAGGCTTGCATGGGTACTAGTCCAACTATTTCACTTCCTATTACATTTACACCATATCTTTTAGCTTCTCTTTCTATTGTATCAAATACTCTATAAATGGGAGTTTTAGTATAATCTACCAAGTTCATGGATACTTGCACTATATTTCTTTCTTTAATTTCA
>JAKPAR010000295.1 GCA_029779375.1 Bacillota bacterium
TCTACTCCTGTTAAAGACAATAAGTCTATAGAAATGAAAAGTATAGGGAATTCTACTACCATTCCCTTTGATGTAGAGGATAGACAGACAGCCCACATGGTACTCCTATCCTTAGCTGAAACTGTTGGAATGAGGCTGAGGCATTCTCAAAATCTTTGTCAGCTGGTATATGTATACTATAAAAATAACCTATTTATGGGCAAGGCAAGGCAGAGAAAGCTAAAATATAAAACCGATTGTACGGATCACATAAATAAGGAAGCCTGTGCTCTTTTTGATGAAATATGGGATGGTAGTCCTGTAAGACAATTAGGAATTTCAGTATCCCATCTATCCTCAGTCTACATAGATCAAGTATCATTTTTTGATGAAAGAAATATAGAAAGAAAGCAGAGGCTAGATAAGGCTATAGATGAGGTGAGAAGAAAGTATGGACTAAATTCCCTAGTGAGGTCTGTATTTTTAACCTCTGGATTAAAGCCCTTGGATGGAGGCTCCCCCTTAGAAAAGGGAGAAGAAAGGACTACAATATTTTAGCCTTACTATATAGTTTTTACAAATTACCTCACTTGATATTATTTATTGATGTGATAAAATAAAAACATTATGAAATAATAATTATACTCTACAAGTAATTAGGGAGGATAAAATGACGGAATTTAAACCAATAGAGCTGGGGGATAAGGAACTTTTTAATAAATTTCTTAAAACATATACTTATAAAACCTATGAATATGCTTTTTCTACGCTATACTTATGGAGGGAAATGTGTAAAACTAGCTTGGCAGTAATCCATGATGCTCTTATAATTAGAAAGGAAGAGAAAAATAAGGGCCAGTATTTTATGGCACCAATAAAGGCGGAAAAGCATAAGCTAAAGGATATTGTGCAGGAGTTAATGGAATATAAAAAAACAAGCACCAATATGCCTTTTCTTTTTAGGGACATAGAAGAAGAGTTTTTATCCGAACTGCAAGACTTATTTGGTGATAAGGTAGAATACGAGGAAGACGTTAATAATTTTGATTATATTTATAGTACAGCAGAGCTCATTGAACTTTCAGGAAGGAAGTTTCATGGTAAAAAAAATCACTATAATAGCTTTGTTAAAAACTATGATTATGAAATTAAAGATATAAAGGAAGAAAATATAGGTCAGCAATGTATTTTCTTTGCAAGACAGTGGCTAGAAAACAAGGATAATGTTAGCTTTCAATTGCAATATGAGCTTAAGGTTATAGAGGATATGATACATAACCTAAGCAATCTTAACCTTGAAGGCATGGCAGTAAAGGTAAATAACGAAATTGCAGCTTTCACCCTAGGGGAAAAATTAAATGAGAATATGTCTGTAATACATATTGAAAAGGGAAATAATGACTATAAAGGTGTCTATGCCTTTATAAATAGAATGTTTTTAAATAACTATTTTAAGGATGTAGCTACTGTTAATAGACAGGAGGACTTAGGAGTAAAAGGCTTGAAAAAAGCAAAACAGTCTTATAATCCTATTAGGCTTGAAAAGAAAT
>JAKPAR010000301.1 GCA_029779375.1 Bacillota bacterium
TGGTATTCTTTCCATCTATTTTAAATTGGGCCATGATAACCTTCTCTTCTAAAGAAAAAGCTAGATTCTCAATGGTTGCTTTTTGCAAAATATCTAGGGAGGCGATCTCTTTTCCCATAGGAGATTCTTTTATTATAGTATTGGAGCCTCCTGCCTTTCCTCCACCTCCGCCACCACTCTCACTAGATCCGCTACCACCAGTGGAGCCACCATTACTACTTTGAGCGGTACCAGTTTCGTCTATTTTGACAATTGCTATATAGGTGTTATTTTCATCCTTAGTGGTAATGGCTATTTTTTCTCCGTCATAGCCCAATATAATCATTCCAAAGCTTTTTTTAGGTACTGGAGCTTTGTTTATCATAGCGGCGTCGTTTTTAGGATAAGCATAAAATGGTATGCCAGCCATATCTACTACTAAATTACTTGATACACTATTTTGGTCCTTTAGCCTTATACCCTCTCCTTCTAAAAACACCTCTTTTTCAGGCTCTGTACTTATTTCTGTTATCCTATATTCATTGTCCACAAGTTCAATTTTAATATGATAGTTGTCTAATATAGAAATAACCTTATCTGGTGCTCCTCTTACTATCTTTACTTTAAATATTCCACTTCTTCCTACTTCATTGACTTCATCAATCTTATATCCAATTATTTTTAAATTCGTAGGATAAGGTTCTACCCCCTTTTCAATAAGCTCCTTTGAATAGAGCTCCTTACCTCGTTCAATATCTTCATTTTTCAAATAGCCCATGTAAGCATTTAATATATTAGTAGCAATATTTATATCGAAGCTTTCCCTATTTTTTTCCGCCGCTTCATTACTGCTTTGTCCTTTACAGCCAGTGAAATTGACCATAATAATTGCAGCTATTACAAGTGTTAAAATCCGTTTCAAGCTGATACCTCCCCTCTATATATAGGACAGGCTTTTCACCTACCTTTCCTTAGATTGTATAATTACGGCTATTTTTATTTTTTCACAAAAGATAAAAATAATTTATATTTTTATCTAATTAATTTACTAACTGGCTAATATATTTAGTACAGGAGTATTTTCAAGGAGGATTAGGATTGAAAAAAAGTCTATCTGCAGTATTTCAAGTAGCGGCAGTATTTATCGGTACTATTGTAGGCGCTGGCCTAGCGTCTGGCAAAGAAATAACTCAATTCTTCACCGCCTATGGTTACATGAGTTTTGTAGGAATCATTCTCTGTGGAATTATATACATAGCTGTAAGTAAAATGTTTATAGAAATATCAACGAAATACAAGCTCGAATCCTACAATGAGCT
>JAKPAR010000313.1 GCA_029779375.1 Bacillota bacterium
TTCTTGGAGATACTGAATTTTATTTATATCATCTTTTATTTTTTTGATTTCATTTTCCAGTTCTTCCTGTTTTCCTTCCCAATACTTTACATATTCTATTCTACCAAGAGGGCTATAAATATTTGTACCAATTTTAAGGTTCTTAAATTCCTCATCATTCTTCATTCTACTCTCATAATCTTTATAGTATTTTTTATCCTCGTCCCTAAGTAAAATAAATAATATTCTATCCTTGTATTGTCTATCTCGCATAACTTCCATTACTTCATACATACAATTTGAAGATTTCAAGTAACTATCACTTATTAACATTATTACATAATCATGCTTTCCTATACTTTGCATAAATTCTTTTATACTTTCTTTAAATTTCAAATCTCTTTCATCTTTCGTAAGTTTAATACCCATTTTGCTGAATTTTTCATCAATCATGTCTGCAATATCTTTGTTTGCCCAAGAGTATGAAATAAAAATTCTCTTTGTGTTAGACTCAATATCATCTAAATCTTCAATTTCTATGAATATATTCTCCAAGTGGCTTCTAATATGGTCGATAAATGGCTTTATTACTTCATTATTAAATGCCTCAATGTGATTCTGAATCTTATTTCCACTACCGTAACCAAAAGATAACGAGTAGAAATCCCTGCGTTTATTTTGAGCATACTTTAATAATTGATAAACAAAAGCAATTTCCCTGTCATTTTCAACAGGTATGGGATATTTATCGTGATAGTCTTTTCTTCTTATTATATTTTCTATATCAAAGGTTTCGTTATTATTCCTTTCAATAAATTCAAAAATTAAAGGTTCATTTTCTATAAAATTTAGAAACTTGTTCAAATCAACAATTTCATTTCCATATTTAGTATTGAGTAACCTTGAAGAATACATTCGGAAATCTCTTGAAATCTTCTTCAATTCTTTCTTTGAAACTACCACAACAACTACCTCCCTCCGCAGTATGGACAATAAACTCCGATATATTTATCCAGCAATCTAACTTTAACAGTTTTACTACAACAATTTAATTCAGTAATCTCTAATTCATCTACGTTTTCATACAATTCTTTGCCATATTCTTTTTTTATACTGTTTGACTTAAATTTTATAAATTTATTACTCCTTGTACTACGTTCTAAATCTTTAAACATTTTGTTAATCATATCTATGGCATGATTCATCGCTATTTCTTCTGCTTTTTCAATAACTTCACGTGTATAAAAACTATTAATTTGATTTACTAATCCACATGCAGGGCAATACAAGTCTATAATACTTGACGCTTTGAACTCTTCAGCCTTAAGTTTGAATCGAATTCCGCAATAAGGGCATTCAAAAGCAATATACCCTTCATCGTCCGCTGGGATGCTTAATTCAAATACTTTTTCTGACATTTAACCCCCTCCAAACATTTTTAGTTCGTATATACTTGGAACTTTATACCTATATATACATATCATCTTACCTCACGTACCTTTAGCACAGCATATAACCTTCGTTATATCTATATAATTTGGTTTCTACCAAATCAAAATAACTCACCCTAATACCCAAGATAACTTAAATACTTACTATATTCCTCCAGCCTGCTCCTAATCAGCGTATCATTCGGGTCTAAGCGTATGGCATAATTAAAATAAGCCCTTGCCTTTTTAAAGTCTTTTCTCTGGTCGTATGCGTGACCAAGTTTTTTTACTATATAGAGCATTCCAGGAGTCTTTTTATTAATATCCTCCAGAATCTCTATGGATTTTTCCTGTTCATTATTTAAGCCATAGGCACATGCCAGTTTATATCTATAGTTCAAGTCGTCTGGATTTCTTGATACAAGTTTTTCATAGACTTTGACTGCTTCCTCATATCTTTTTAGTTCAAAAAATAATTTTCCTTTTAAGTATAAAAGGTTATCTTCTAAAGCCTCTCTTCTGACATCCTCTATCTCTTTAATATCTATACCGTTTAACACATCCATGCTGTCAAAATATCTTCCCTGCTGAAAATATGTATAAGCAATGTGATACAATATGTCAGCAGATTTATTTCCATTCTCATACTCCGTTTTTAGCAGTAATTCTGCCTTATCAAATTCTTTATTCTTATAGTATCGGATTACTCTTTCTATCCAATCAGTATCCTCATATCTTACTTCAACTCTCTCATTGTAAGAAATAATATTGTTATTTCCTTTTCTTAATACCT
>JAKPAR010000320.1 GCA_029779375.1 Bacillota bacterium
TTTTCTTCTGGAAAAAGCTTTTTCTTATATAGAATCCATTCTATATGGTCATAGTGTTTCATCCTCTTCAACCCTCCATTTCTCTCTTAAAATATTTCGTCCTCTGTAAAGCCTTGAAGCTATTGTTTTTACAGTAACTCCCTCTTCCTCTGCTATTTCCTCATAGGATTTGTCTTGAAAGTAAAATTTAATAAGTACATCCTCATATATGGGCGGCATACTTTTAAATACCCTCCGGATTTTTTCCCTATATTCCCTTTCTATTAATAAATCCTCCGGTGTTTTATGCTCTCCTAAGTTCTCCCTATCAAATATGGCCTCTGTATCCTCCACAGCCTCCTCTTTAAATTTGCTTACTTTCCTTCTTTTCCAATCTATAGCCTTGTTAGCTGCAATTCTGCTGATCCATCCCTTAAAATTATCAAATTTATAATCTGGAAGGGAGATATAAATTTGAAGGAATACTTCCTGAGCTATGTTTTCTGCCTCATCATGGTCCTTTATAAAATTTAATATAATTGCAAATATATATCCCTTATATTTTTCTACTATTTTTTCAAAGGCATTCTTGTCTCCTGCAAGTACCTGCCTTATCAGTTGTTGCTCTTCCATATCTCCCCTCCTTTCCTTTCTATTAATATAAACGAAAGTATAAACAAAAATACTGCAAAAAAATCAAAAAAATTTTTTTGCTTTTTAACCAAATTATATATGCTATTTATAATTATATTGTGGGAACAATAATTAAGGGGGATAAAATGAATAAAAGACTTTCTTTATTATTAATTTTATTTGTATTAATTCTTTATCCTCAAATTAGCCATGGAAACAGTGAAAATTATATTGAAATATTCGACCCGCATGAAAATAAGGTAATTAAGAAGGTGGAGCTAACAAAAGAAATTAATGATATGGTTATTAATTGGATAAAGGAGATAAATGAAATTCATCCATCAATTAATCCTATTAAGGATAATGGATATGCCATTAAATTCCCCTTTGAAGCTCCTGTTGAAGTGAAAAACAAATGGATGAATGCAAGGGTGGAAGAAGTATACCTGGTAGTTCCCAAGGAAGAAGCAGCATTTTTTGTAATTTTTGAAAGGGAAAATAGGCCTTTATTTTTCCTATTTCCCGGAGAGGTAGATAAGTTATCAGAAGCCTTGGATTTTCAGTTAAGGTAAATACAAAAAGGACAGGGAGGGCAAGTCACCTGTCCCCCTGTCCATTAAAAACCAAATATAAGGAAGGATATAAGGGCTGCTACAAATA
>JAKPAR010000379.1 GCA_029779375.1 Bacillota bacterium
ACTTTGCAAAGCTTTTTAAAGGGAAATGTGATGTGGCTGTAGGGGAAAGTATATTTACAGAAGAAGATCTTCAATGTCTAAAAGAACAATCCATATTGGAAGATAGGAAATACACAGGGATAGGGAAAGGTAAAAACTTAATAGTCATACAAGTAGAAGCCCTTCAAAACTTTGCAATAAATAGATACTATGAGGGTCAAGAGATTACTCCCAATTTAAATAAGTTCATAAAAGAGAATGGGAGCATATACTTTGACAAATACTATCAATTAGTGGGAATAGGAAGTACTTCAGATGCAGAATTTGTTACCAACAATTCCCTATATCCCTCTATGGATGAGCCAAGCTATATCCAATACCAAGACAACACGTTTTATGGGCTGCCTTGGATACTCAGAGACCAAGGCTATACTGCTTGGTCATTTCATGGATACAAAAAAGAATTTTGGAATAGAGACAAAGCTCATCCCAAACAAGGTTTTGAAAGATATGTAAGTGAGGAAGATTTTAAACTTGGGGACATTGTAGCTTTAGGGCTTAATGATGAAGACTTTTTTCATCAGTCTATAGACTATATAAAAGAGATGAAAGAGCCTTTTTATGCTTTCATGATCACTCTTTCAAGTCACAATCCTTTCAAAATGCCTGAAAAATATCAGGAGATTCAACTAAAACAAGAACATAAGGATACATTGTTTGGAAATTATCTTCAAGCAGTGCATTATGCAGATAAAGCCATTGGTGAATTTTTTGATGAACTAAAAAAAGAAGGAATATATGACAATTCAGTTATAGCTCTGTATGGAGACCATTTTGCCATATCAAGTTTAGAAGATGAAAATATAAGAATAATGTCACAATATCTGGATATTGACTATGATTTTGACTCTATGATGAATATCCCTCTTATAGTTCATGTACCTGGAGAAGAGATAAACGAAACTGTTTCTACAGTTGGAAGTCAATTGGATTTTCTCCCTACAATACTGAATATAATGGGAATTGAAAATGAAAAAGGAATCATGTTTGG
>JAKPAR010000332.1 GCA_029779375.1 Bacillota bacterium
ATATTAAAAGATAAGACAAATCTAGAATTTACCATCAATGGTACTCTAATCACAGTTAAAAATAGTGATGGGATCACTATGAATGATGTAGTAAAAGCCATAAATAGTGCAAAGGTTAAAGATGCAGAAGGGAAAGAAATTGCTTCATTGAGAGTTAGAGCTTCTTATGATACTAATATTGGACGATTTTTCTTGCAGACAGAAGATACAGGAGCAAAATCAAAGTTAGTAATAAGTGGTACTGATGGGGAAGCTTTTATTAAGGCACTTAAGTTAAAAGTAGATGGTGCAGAGTATGACATCAGTAAGGCAGAATCCTATACAGGTCAAAATGCCAAATTTAATTTTGATGGAGCAACAGATATAGAACAGTCTTCAAATCAATTCACTATAAATGGCATAGACTTTAATTTAAAATCTATAGGAGCATTTACTACTACTATAGGGACAGATATAGATGCTTTTTATGACAAGATAAAGCAATTTGTAGATGACTATAATGAATTGGTGGAAAAGACAAGTAAACTTCTTACAGATAAAAGATATGGAGATTATAAGCCTCTTACAGCAGATCAGAAAAAAACAATGGAAAAGGAAGATATAGAGCTTTGGGAAGAAAAGGCTAAAAGTGGACTATTAAGAAGTGATGATTTATTGTCTAGAATCATGCAAAATTCAAGAACTTGGATGTATGATGAAGTAAAGGATGTAGATGGAAGTTTCAATCGCCTATTTCAAATAGGAATAGATACAGAAAAGTATTCAAGAGGAGTTACAGGTGGCAAACTTGTCATTGATGAAGTCAAACTAAAAGATGCTATAAGAAAAGATCCAAATGGAGTATTGGAGTTGTTCTTTAAAGAACCTGAATATGGGAAAGATAAACTTAAAGGTGTTACTTCTTATACGTCAGAAAAGGATTTGAGTAGTGAACAAATTAGAGCTAAAAGACAACAAAGTGGTATTGTTACAAGACTTTATGACAATCTTATTTCTGGTATGCAAGATATAATAGAAAAGTCTGGGACAGGAGAAGATTCAAATATATATAGAAATGTAAAATCTAATATGCTCATAGAATTTGTTACAAAGCATGGTAGTATTAGTACTATTGATAAAGATGTGCTACAATTGGAAAAGAGGATAGATGATTTAAATGATTATTTAATAAGAAAGGAGAATAGTTATTATTCACAATTTGCTGCTATGGAAAAGGCTATTTCTCGTATGAATCAGCAAAGTATGTGGCTTATGCAACAATTTTCTAGTAAATAGTTGAAAGGATGGGGAATATGGCATACGATGCTCTCAATCAATATAAACAAAACGCAGTTTTTACTGCAACACCTGAAGAATTGACTCTTATGTTGTATGATGGTGCAATAAAATTTATAAATATTGCAAAGCTAAATATAGAAAAAGGTGATGTAGTTAAAGCTCATGAGGCCATTATTAGAGCTGAGGATATAGTAATTGAGTTAAATGCTTCACTCAATATGGACTATGAAATATCTAAAAATTTGAGAAGTATATATGATTTTATGATGGAAAAATTGGTAGATGGAAATATTAAGAAGGAAGTAAAGCCATTAGATGAAGCATTAGAGCTCTTGACGGATTTAAGAGACACTTGGAAGGAAGCAATAAAACAAGTTAAAAAAACTAGATATAGTGCTAAGTAGGTGTTTAAATGGGAAAAAATTTAGTTGATGAATTGATAAGGATATCTAATGAAAAGCTTAAATTGTTAAATGTCATATTGGATTTGACCAAATTGGAAAGAGAATATATTGACAAAGAGGATATGAACAAGATAAATGGAGCGTTAGATGAAAAAGACAATGTTATTTGTAGAATTGAGAAATTAGATATAGAATTTTTGACTTGTTTTTCTCAACTTAAAAAAGAAAACAATATAAGTGAATTAGATGAATTGGATATAGAAGAGTATCCAAATTTAAAGGAATTGAAAGAAGTAGTTATTGAAATAAAATCAACACTTATGGCTATATCTCTTATAGATGATGAGAACAATAAGGAAATGGTCAGAGGACTTGAGAAGATAAAAGCAAACTTAAAAAGTATAAAAAAGGGCCAAAAAGCATATAAAGGATATAACAAGACTTTAAATGAAAGTATATTTATTGATGAAAAAAAATAGCTGCTGATTTAGCGGTTATTTTTTTAAACACAAATTTCAACATGTAGTGCTTGACTTTTTCATAAATACTACAATAAGAATAAGTATAATTATCAAACAATTATCAATATTATCATATATGGACGAATTTTGTATCAAAAAAACTTGTCCACCAATTATCAAGAATTCTATCCACAGCCAAAAAATTATTATGTACAGTTTTCCACAGACTTATACACATTATCCACAAAAAAGCCTTAATATTATCCACAAATTTTTTTTGGAAATCTGTTGATAATTATATAAATAAATATACAATGGTGTTGAATAAATTATATTCACAAAATATTTTGTTATAAGTGAGTTTTAGATGGGTATTATATATAATAAACTAAATATAGGTGGCTTAGCTACTTATACTGAAAGGAGTTGGGTTTATGAAGATAAATATTACAGGTAAAAATATGGAGATAACAGATGCTCTTAGAGATGTTACTTACAAGAAATTGGGGAAACTTGACAAGTATTTTCAAAGTGATGTGGAAGCAAATATTACTTATAGTGTAGAAAAAAATAGACAAATTATTGAAGTAACCATAAACCTTCCTGGAACCATTCTTCGAGCTGAGGAGTCAAGTGATGATATGTATGCTTCTATAGACAAAGCGGTAGATGTATTG
>JAKPAR010000334.1 GCA_029779375.1 Bacillota bacterium
AAAGTATTATAGATAGGCTGTTATTAATGGGTTATGAAGAGGGGATAATCACCATAGAGGAAAGCCAGTATTATAAAAGGATGGTAATCATTAGCTCAATAGCTGGTTTTATAAACTATATAAATAATAGGGAACGTTATTTGGATATTGATACACAAAAAGCTATGGATTTATGCTACAAAATGGTTATTAAGGCACTTAAATAATAAAAAACTACCAGTTTTTCTGGTGGTTTTTTTATTATTTTTTGCTCAATAAGTGCATATACTTTGGGTATAATACCCAAAAAATAAGAAAAGGTAGTGGTGCTATGAATAGATTGGCTTATGAAAAATCTCCCTACTTATTACAACATAAGGATAATCCTATTAATTGGTATCCATGGGGAGAAGAAGCTTTACAGAAATCAAAAGAAGAAGATAAACCCATATTCCTATCCATAGGATATTCCACTTGTAGATGGTGCCACAATATGAACAGGGAATCCTTTCAGGATGAAGAGGTTGCAGAAATACTGAACAAATATTTTATTCCTATAAAAGTTGATAGGGAAGAGAGACCGGATTTAGATAAGGTATACATATATTTTGCAGAAGCTTTAACAGGATATGCTGGATGGCCCTTAACTGTTTTTTTGACTCCAGATAAGATTCCTTTTTATACTGGTACCTATTTTCCTAAAAGGAGCCAGAATAATCGCATAGGGCTTATAGAACTTCTTAATAAAATTAAGGATTTATGGAAGGAAAGAAAAGAAGAAATAATTAAGGATTCAAATAACATATTAGAAGAAGTAGATAAAAGCTTTAACAGAATAAGAAAGGGAAATATAGATGAAGATATATTTTATAGAACCTATAAAGAATTAGAAAATTCTTTTGATGAAACTTATGGAGGCTTCACAAAAGAACCTAAATTCCCATTACCTCAATATATTTTATATTTGTTGATATATGGATGGAATCTGAATAATGAAAAAGCATTAAAGATGGCTGAGTTTACCTTAGAGAGTATGTACAAGGGAGGCTTATTCGATCATGTAGGTTTTGGCTTTTATAGATATTCAACAGACAAAAAATGGCTTGTTCCTCATTTTGAAAAGATGTTATATGATA
>JAKPAR010000380.1 GCA_029779375.1 Bacillota bacterium
TGTATAAATCTAGAGATTTTGTACTTTGGTATTCAAGTGGAAACAATATAGAAAATAATTATGGAAGCTATAATAGGTACTCTTTACATTTTATGTATGCAGGAAGAAATATGGTTAGAAATAACTTTTTTGAGTATAACTCTGTGGGAATATTTTTTATGTATAGTAGTGGAACTATTGCTATTGGAAACACTGTTAAAAACTCTTTAGGAGCATTTGGTGTTGGAATTGGTATGAAAGACTCTTCAGATTTTACACTTCTTGAAAATAATCTTATATATAATCCAAGAGGTCTATATCTTGATCAATCACCATATCATCCTAGAACAGTAAATGTTTTTGAAAGAAATAATATTTTGTACAACTCAAGTGGTGTCCAATTTCAAGTATCAAGAGAGAGAAGTATTTTTAAAGAAAATGTTATTAAAGGAAATATAGAACCTGTAGTAAGTGATACTCCTAGAAATAATCTTGATATAAATGATTGGAGTGGAAACTACTGGGATATGTATGAAGGATTTGATAAAAATGGTGATGGATATGGAGATATTCCATATAAACACTATGTTTATGCTGATAAATTATGGCTTTATAATCCAAATGTGAAGTTTTTTTATGGTTCAGTTATTATGGATTTACTAAATTTTTTAGCAAAATTTATTCCATTTTCAGAACCAGAACTTTTAGCAGTTGATAATAAACCAATGATGGAGTATAAAATTGCAAAATAAAAATGATGAAAAAAGAAGAGATTTTGTAAAACTAGGAGCTGGAGCACTATTTTTTGGATCATTAATAGGTTCAGGAATATTTTTAGCTCCAAGATTAAATGCACAAACTACACTTTTAAGACCACCTGGAGCTTTAAATGAAAAAGAGTTTTTATCTACTTGTATAAAGTGTGGGCAGTGTGTACAAGTTTGTCCATACCATACACTATCACTTCTTGATATTACTTCTGGAAATAGTATAGGAACACCTTATGTAAATGCAAGAGAGCGAGGGTGTTATTTGTGTGATTTACTTCCTTGTGTTCTTGCTTGTCCTAGTGGTTCTTTAAATCACGATGTTACAACAGCACAACAAGTGAAGATGGGAGTAGCAATGCTTAAGAATCCAAGTAAATGCTTAGCTTTGAAAGGACAAAATGTAAAACAAGAAGATATTGCTGAAATTTTAAAACATTCAAATAAAAATGAGAGAGAGCAAAAAGTAGTTGATGATTTACAAAATTATGTAGGTAAACCTTGTACTATTTGTGCTGATTTATGTCCATACCCTGAGAAGGACAAGGCAATAGCAATGGTTAGTGATAATAAAGGAAATTTTTATCCAGAGGTAAGAAGCCAATGTGTTGGTTGTGGAGTTTGTGAAGAACTTTGCCCTGCTA
>JAKPAR010000347.1 GCA_029779375.1 Bacillota bacterium
ACAATAGTATTGTCCATCGCCTTTATCAAACTCTTGTCTAAATCCCTATAAGCCAATTGTCTAACTTCCTCTACCCCTTCAAATTTCCTATTTGGCTCAATATAATCAGCTATAAACACAATCTTATCTAAAATACTCATATCTTCTTTCCCAGTGGTATGATATCTAATTGCACTAAGTATTTCTTCATCATAAATATTATATATACGTTTTGCAACTTCTGCACCTAAAGGCCCATGTATAAGTTCCACATTTCTTTCCATAACATTATCTAAAATTATATCAAACTCGGTGGCCATTTTCAATAAATTTCTTTTTTCTCTAAATTTAGCACAATCATGAAATAATCCTGCAATTTTAGCTTTTTCCTCATCTGCTTTATAAATCTTGGCAAGCTCCATACTTGTATTCATGACACCAATGGAGTGTATATATCTCTTTTGTCCTATATCTTCTTTTAGTTTCTCATAAGCCCACGCCTCAATCATTTATAATTCCTCCAGTATTATTCTATATATAATTTCTTCTTTTTTATGTATCTTTCAACTTCTTTAGGTACATAATATTTTATAGACTTTCCACTTTTAACTCTATCTCTTATCTCTGTAGAAGATATATCAATATAAGGTATAGTAAGTAAATATGCAGTATCTCTATGTTCTTTATTTATTTTATCTATCAAGTTTTCTAATTCATTATTTGGAATCCCTATCCTTTTAGCAGTAACAAATTTACACAATTTAAGCAATTCATCATGGCTTTTCCATTTATATATATCAACCAAAGAATCTGCCCCTGTAATAAAATAATACTCAGCATCTTCATTTTCTTTTTTTAATCTTTTTATTGTATCTACAGTATATGTAAGACCTGCCCTTTCAATTTCCATAGCTGATACAAAAAAATATGGATTATCATTTGTAGCTAGTAATGTCATCTCATATCTATCATAGGGTTCAGTTATATCATCCCAATTTTTATGTGGTGGTCTACCTGAAGGAATAAATACCACTTTATCTAAATTAAAATATACTCTTGTCTCTTCTGCCAATATCAAATGGCCTAAGTGAATTGGGTCAAAAGTACCCCCCATAATTCCTATTTTAGTCTTCATACTCTTCTCCCTCCAAAACAGAAAAGATTGGCTATGCCAATCTTATGGTAGTTCTATTCTTTTTTTATCTTTTGATTCTCTATACAGTACAAATTTATTTCCTATACTTTGAACAAACTCTGCATCTGTCAATTCAGCTACTTGATTAGCTACTTCTTTTGTATTTAATAAACTATTGTTCAAAACATTTATTTTAACAATCTCTCTAGCCTCAAGAGCATCGTCTACTTGTTTTATTAAATTGTCATTGACTCCATTTTTACCTATTTGAAAAATAGGATCAATACCATTTGCAATACCTTTTAAATAACTCCTCTGTTTTCCAGTTAACAATTAATACACTCCCCTTAAACTTCTACTTCTTTTCTTGTCTTTCTTCTGTGAATTTCATAATTTTTAGTTCCCTTTTTCCAACCAGTTCTTTCTTTATCTTCTGGTACATAATTTTCATTTATAACAACTTCATTCCTAGCTAGGCAATAATAAGTTGGTTGATTTTCCTTGCAATTTCCACAGTTCAAGCAGTCCATTTTCCTTTTCTGACCTCCATTTTTTATTCAAAAAATTCAAATTCAAAACCACAAATATATACTGTATCATTTTCGCTTACTCCTAGCTTTTTGAGTTCATCTACTACTCCCCTCTTTCTAAGTGTATTTTGAAAATATCTACTAGAATCTATATCCTCAAAATTTGTTGAGTATAGTAGTTTCTCAATAAAACTTCCTTCAACAATATACATACCATTTTCATACTTAACTATTATATCATCTTCTACATTCTTTACTTCTTCATATTCTTCAATTATATCATCAAATGTTTCATAGTTTGTCTCAATATCTATAAGTCTATCCCATATAGCATATTTAAGTGCTTCCACCCCTTCTTTAGTAACGGCAGATATAGGATAAACTTCAAAACCCTTTTTAGTCAATTCTTCTTTGAAATTTTCATAATATTCACTCGATGTGCTTAAATCCATTTTATTCGCTACCACAATCTGAGGCTTTTTAGATAATTTAGAGCTATATTTTTCTAATTCCTCATTTATCTTATAAAAATCCTCTAGTGGATTTCTTCCTTCAATACCTGAAACATCAACTAAATGAACTAACAATCTAGTTCTCTCTACATGGCGAAGAAACTCATGCCCAAGTCCTGCTCCTTCATGAGCACCCTCTATCAGCCCTGGAATATCTGCAATAACAAAACTCTTGCCCTCATCAACTTTTACAACACCCAAATTTGGTGTAAGTGTAGTAAAATGATAATTAGCTATTTTAGGTTTTGCAGAAGACAACACAGATAAAAGAGTCGATTTCCCAACATTGGGAAAACCAATCAAACCTACATCGGCCAATAATTTTAATTCAAGAATTATGAACTTTTCTTCTCCTTTTTCACCTGCTTCAGCGAATCTAGGGGCCTGTCTAGTAGGTGTAGCAAATTTTGCATTTCCTTTGCCCCCTTTTCCGCCCTTTGCAATAACAAAAGTTTGGCCTTCTTCTTTTAAATCTACAATAACTTTTCCAGAATCTCCATCCTTTACAATAGTTCCTAAAGGAACTTTCAGTATTAAATCAGAACCTTTTTTCCCATATTGTTTTTTGGTCTTACCATTTTCTCC
This sequence comes from Bacillota bacterium, assembly GCA_029779375.1. GTDB lineage: Bacteria > Bacillota > Clostridia > Tissierellales > Sporanaerobacteraceae > Sporanaerobacter. The sequence goes on from JAKPAR010000347.1 coordinate 2,742, forward strand.
ATCTTCTGCTTTATAATTTCTCTTATATTTAAAATCCATAAGAGTTCTTATGCTATTATCTACTTGTAATATGATACTTCCGCCATTTCCTCCATCTCCACCATATGGACCACCAGAAGGCTCATATTTTTCTCTTCTAAAGGCAACAGCTCCATCTCCGCCTTTACCTGCCTTAACACGTATTTTAGCTATATCTATAAACATAATATCATCCCTATTGTACCTTTCTATAATAGTAATTTAATTATACCAATTCTATTTTACCTGTCAATACTATTCTTCCTCTAAAATGTCTATAGGATTTACATATGTGAAAGTAAAACTAGTGCCTTCTTCTACTATTTCAAAGTTAAACCCTCTTGTTTCTTCCAAAATTTCAGCAATATTATATTTTCCCACAAATAAAAAACTTATTCTATCCTCAAATTCTTCAATTTTTATATGCTATAAGGAATTGGGAAAAATCCTTTATGAGATTGAAAATTTCAAAGTCAAAAAATTCTACATCTCTTTATGTTATTAAAACAATTTATGTTGATGGAAAAGAATATACAAAAACTGTTGAAAAATTAGGTACCGTTGCTGATTTAGAAAAAAGATTGGACGATCAAAATCCAATTGAGTGGACAAAAGAAGATAAGCAAAATTCTTTTAATGCAGGTTATCTCTTCCTTCAACAAATTTATCATGAGCTCAGTCTACATAAAATTTGAATTGCAACATATTTATCGTGCTCCTAAAATTGTTGTAAATAAATCCAATTTTATACAGTCTGAATTATACAAAAATAGTTTAAAGATTTCTAAAAGAAATACGGGTGTTCTTTATTATGATTGTACTAACTACTTTTTTGAAATTGAACAGGAAGATGGGTTAAAGCAGTATGGTGTTTCTAAAGAACATAGACCAAATCCAATTGTTCAAATGGGGCTTTTTATGGATGGTGATGGCATTCCATTATCTTTTAACATTAATAAAGGTAATACTAATAAGCAAGTTACCCTTACACCTTTGGGAAAACAGATTCTTTCTGACTTTAATCTTTCCAAATTTATCGTGTGCACAGATGCTGGTCTTGCTTCTACTGACAATCGAAAGTTTAACGATAAAGAGAAAAGGGCTTTTATCACAACTCAATCCATTAAAAAGTTAAAAAACACATTAGAGAATGGGCACTTGATTCAAGTGGATGGAATCTTAATAATGATATGAAAACTTATGATATTTCTGAACTTGATGAAGAAAA
>JAKPAR010000383.1 GCA_029779375.1 Bacillota bacterium
GGATTTATTCAAAGAGGCCATAGAGGATATGATTAAATCAGAACCATATGAGGATATACGACAAATTGATTTTGGCATGATTGAGCCAACTATTGAAATTCCCATAGGAGAAGCTTTTTATAGAGAAAAGGAAGTTTCCGAATTTAAAGAGGCCATAGGAAAAATTTCAGCTGATTATATCATACCTTATCCTCCAGGGATTCCTATAGTGGTTCCAGGAGAAGTCATAACCTATGAAATATATCAAGAGATACTTAATTTAAGCGAAAATGGTGTGGAAATAATTGGGCCACTAGATTATAATAGAGGAAAGATTAAGCTTGTTAAATGAGAAGGGATTGAACGATAATGAGTGGAATATTTATAACATTGGAAGGGCCAGATGGTTCAGGGAAAAGTACTATAACAGAGTTTATTGTGGAATATCTTAAAGATTTAAACATAGATTTTATTGTGACAAGAGAACCAGGAGGAACAAGTATAGGAGAAGATATTAGAAATATAATATTAGATAAAAAAAATATAAATATGTCTCCACGAACAGAAGCACTTTTATATGCAGCCTCCAGAAGTCAACATGTATATGAAAAAATAAGGCCTGCACTGGAAGAGGGAAAAGTAGTTCTTTCTGAGAGATTTGTACTTTCAAGTTTGGTATATCAAGGGATAGGTAGAGGACTTGGAGTTCTTGATGTGAAAGCTATAAATGACTTTGCTATAGAAGGAGTAAATCCAGATTTAACATTGTTTTTCGATATAGATCCAGTTAAGGCTTTGAGTAGGAAAACAGGAGAAAATAGTGGGGATAGATTGGAAATGGAAGGAGTAAATTTTCACAGGGAAGTATATAATGGATATCTCAAACTTATTTCTATGTATCCAGAAAATATAAAAGTAATAGATGCTTCTAAATCTATAGAGGAGACTTTTGAGGAAGTAAAGAATGAATTAGATAAAATACTTAAAAAAGGAGGCCTAGTAAAATGAAACTTATAATTGCTATTGTTCAAGATCAAGATGCTCCAAGTCTTGTAGAGGAGTTGACAGAAAATGAATTTAGAGTGACAAAATTAGCTAGTACAGGAGGATTTTTAAAATTAGGCAATACAACTCTTTTGATGGGGGTTGAAAATGAAAGTGTGGAGAAAGTATTGGATATTATAGAACATACTTGCAAGACCAGAGAAATAACTACATCTCTTTTGTCTGTAACTATGCCAGGAGATACCTATATTCCATATCCACTGGAT
>JAKPAR010000386.1 GCA_029779375.1 Bacillota bacterium
CCAATAAAGGTTCTCCACCATACCACCCTATATTTATACTTTCTACATATTTTGTTTGCTGTTTTACAAATTCCACTATTTTATCTTGAACATCCTTAGGCATGGTTACATTTTGTCTTTCATTTTTTTCATAGCAATATATACAATCAAAATTGCAATTCAATGGATAATACTTCCAACTTGACTTTATTGTATATCATAGATAGGACAAGTTCAACCAGATTCGAATCGGGGTTGTGTTTATATTTTTAGCTTTCATTTTCAGAATATTTAATTATAATTGATATATAAGGCAATTTATTTTGAGTGCCAAAACATATAGGGAAGGCAAAAATGTATGTACTACGGATCTTTATAGACTGCAATACAAAGAAAGTTTTAGCATTTAATCTTTACTTATTACAGATTATAAAGTAGAATATTCTAAGTATGATATATATAAATAGGAGTGTTGCAAATGTATGACTTTCATGTTCACAGCGATTTCTCGATAGATTGCAGGTATTCAATGGAGGATATGGTTTTAAAAGCAATAGAAAAAAATATGAAATGTATATGTTTTACTGATCACATTGAACTTGAAGCTACAGAAAGGAATTTGGACATCGTTTTCCATGCTGTTGATTATTTTAAAAAATCTAAACAAGTCAAGTATAAATATTTTAGAAATATAGAAATTTTAACTGGGGTTGAAATAGGTATGCAATCTCATTTAAACAAAAGATATGATGATTTTATAAATGAAAATCCTTTTGATTATGTACTCATGTCTATTCATTCAGTTGAAAATAAAGACATTTATGTAGATAATTATTTGGAAAATAAAGACCCTTTAGATGGAGTATTAAAATACTATGAAGAAATGCTTAATAGTGTCAATGTTTTTGAAAACTATGATATATTGGGACATATAGATTTAATAGATAGATATTTTAAAGACTCAGCATTGATACCTAAGCATGAAGAATATGAAGAATTGATAGAAAAAATATTTGAAAAAGTCATTTCTTTAGGAAAAGGGATTGAATTAAATACTTCTGGAATTCGATACGGACTTCCCTACTATCATCCTAAAATTGAACTTTTGAAACTTTATAAAAAATTAGGTGGAGAAATAATAACTATAGGTTCTGATGCTCATAGGCCTGAAGATGTGGGATATAACTACAAGGAAGCGGAAAAATTGTTAAGAGAATTGGGGTTTAAATATATTTTTATTTATAAAGAGAGAAAGAAATTCCCCATCCATATTGCTTAAATATATACTCTATCTATCTCTACTCTCTTGTCATGTTTACAATTGCGGGAATACAAAAGCTCCTTAGGGTTAAACCTTAAGGAGCTTTTGTATTCCCGCAATGCCGCCTCCCACCTAATTCAGACCCGCCTCTCACAAGGTGGGTTTCCTGTCAATAATTTTTGGTTTCCTTTTAAAAAGGCATACCATAGATTACTGAACTCAGACTCCCGTCTATACAATGTCGGTTGAATTATTTAGGATACGTACACCGCAGAAACATCTCTATAATTATTATAACCTCTATTTTATTAGACTTCAAGTGCTCATTTTCATTATAGCAAATATTTTATATGATTTTAGTTTAATTGACTAGTTCATTTACCTCTTCTTCGTCCAATACTTCTTTTACAAGAAGCATTGAAGCTATATTGTTTAAATAATTAATGTTTTCATAAACTACTTTTTTAGTTTCTTCATATAGATTATCTATTATAGTCTTAACTCTTTCTATAAGCATTGAATTGCTTCCAATGTTTTGTCCTAATATTTCTGCATAATTTACAAGTCCTAATTCTTCATCCATTCCATAAACACTTATCATATTAAAGGCCATCTCTGTAGCTTTTTGTAAATCACTTGATGCTCCTGTTGTAATCTTGTCCTTGCCAAAAATGATTTCTTCTGCAGCTCTTCCTCCTAGAGCTACCATGATACTATTTTTTATATCATCCTTAGTTTGATACATCTTGTCTGGAGGAATATTCATGCTAAATCCACCCATACCTTTTGTACTAGGTATGATACTTACTTTCGTCACTCTATTTTCCTTTGAAACTTTTTTAGCTACTAGAGCATGTCCTCCTTCATGATAAGCTGTGATTTTTTTATCTCCAACTGGGATGGAAGTTCTATCCTTCTTTTCTTCTCCAACTAATACAGTATAAAAAGCTTTGTTTATATGATCCATAGTGATAAAAGAATCATCATTTCTT
>JAKPAR010000390.1 GCA_029779375.1 Bacillota bacterium
CAATAAGAAACTTAGATTTAACCATCCCATGAAAAATATTGTAAAGAAAAATATTGCCATAAAGGCTAATCCCTTTTTCTGATATCCTAGATACATATGCCCTGCGCCAGGTATAATGGATAAAGCTAGGGTAATTATTTTTCTATTGGAAATCTTTGCTTCTTCTGAGTTATATTTTAATTCTATTTGAGTGCTGTCTCCATATCTCATTTCATTCAGTATAGAAAAAGCATCTATTAAAGCTACCAGCCAAATTATAGGAACCCCAACTACAATAAAAAGGACAAATATATCGCTATTGGATATAGTATATAATACTAGAGAACCAAGACAAATCATTCCAAATATTAGTAGAAAAATCGTGCCTCTATCTGCAAATCCCAAATAGAAATGGGATAATCCCGGTACAAAAGATAATATAAATGTTTTAAACTTGCTTTTTTGCTTCATACTAATCCTCCTCAATCCAATTTAAATTAAAGTTATTAACAAACTCATTAGTTTTCCTTGTGATTTTTTCTGAAAAATCATAGATTTTATTTGTCCTTAATATGATTCCTTCCTCATTTAATCTTGAAGATATTTCTGGCACTTTGTTGACTAACCTTCCAAAAAATCCACTGGCAGTTAAAATTATTGCTACGGATGCTACAGCCACATAGTATATAAAGTAGTCATTATAGGATTTTTTATTCTTCTTATGCACCTTTTCTATTGGCCTTACATTTCTAATATTATTAACTACTTTATCAGTAAAATCTGGTGGTACAACTTCCTTTGCCAATTCTATTTCATTCTCATCTATGAGGGATAGAAAAACTTCCATACATTCATCGCAGTTCATCAAATGCTCTTCCATTTTACTTCGGATTCTATCATCAAGGAGATTTTCTTTAAATAACTTCCATTCCACAATGTCATAATGATTCATTATATTCCCTCCACTTCTCCTTCAACATGTTCTTTCCTCTATACAGCCTTGAAGCAACAGTCTTTACTGTTACACCCTGCTCTCTGGCAATCTCTTCATACGATTTCCCATAAAGATAAAACTCTATTATAGCTTCTTTATATATTGGAGGAATTGACTTGCACAGTTTGGTTATTTCTATCTCTCTTTCCTTCTTTATAAGGAGTTCTTCAGGAGTATCCACATCTTGATTAAATATATTAATCATTTCATCTTCAAGGACTTCTTCTTTAAACTTGCTCTTTTTCCTTCTAAGCCAATCTATGGATTTATTCGTTGCTATCTTCCCAATCCAGCCCTTAAAACTATTAGACTTATACTTAGGAAGGGAGAGATATACTTGTAAGAATACTTCTTGGGCAACATTTTCTACTTCATCATAATCCTTTATAAAGTTTAATATTATTGCAAATACATAATTCTTATATAAGTCAACAATTTGAGCAAAGGATTTTTCATCCCCATTTGCTGCCTTTTCT
>JAKPAR010000021.1 GCA_029779375.1 Bacillota bacterium
AAAAGAAAAAATGATTTGATTATATATCTTGCTCATGATTTAAAAACACCATTGACTTCAATTATAGGGTATTTAACTATTCTCAAAGAAGAAAATGATATTAGTGAAAGATTTCGCAAGAAATATCTTGGAATTGTCTATGACAAAGCATTAAGGCTTGAAGATTTAATCAATGAATTTTTCGATATAACACGTTATAATCTAAATGATATTGTACTTGAAAAGTCTACAGTTGATTTTAGTTTTATGATGGAGCAAATCATTTATGAGTTCAAGCCGTTGTTAAGAGAAAAAAATCTTAGCATTAATAGCAATATTGAATCTGGAATTAAGATAAATATAGATACAAATAAGATTGAAAGGGTTGTTGACAACATCATTAGAAACGCTATCAATTATTCTTTTAAAGATAGTATAATTGATATTTGTGTAAGTAAAAGTGAAGATTTTGTAAATATAATTATTAAAAATAATGGACCAACAATCCCAAGTGAAAAACTTGATCATATTTTTGATGAGTTTTTTAGACTTGATCCTTCTAGAAGTTCTGAGACTGGCAATGCTGGACTTGGACTTGCTATTGCAAAATCAATCGTAACGGCTCATGGTGGCACTATCACAGCTAAGAGTAAAGATGATATTATAGAAATGAGTGTGAAACTTCCAATTTAAATTGTAAGAAAATCGTAAGTATTTAGTAATACAAAACGAAAGAAATACACCTTGATTTTTGATAACATTGTATCAGAAACTAAGGTGTATTTTTATGAAATGATTAATGACTAAGCGGGAGGTACATATGATGAAAAAAATTTTTAAACGTTTGATGATTATAATAATACTCTTATTTTTAATTGCTACATTAAAAAACAAATCTAGTTTTTTTGATCTTAATTTAGCGAAATTTTCAAATGTATTTAATTCTGATGATTATGCTAGTAGATATATTTATGTTTTAGATCGAGAAGACAAAAGTGTGGAATATGAAAAGAATTCTAGGGAAAGGGCATATCCTGCATCACTTACCAAAATTATGACAACTATTGTAGCACTTGAACATATTGATGACCTATCAGCAGTTGCACCTATAGATGTAGATACATATAAGGAAATGGTAGCAAATAATGCTTCTATGGCTGGGTTTTATGGTAGAGAACCAGTAACCTATAGAGATCTTCTTTATGGAACAATTTTAAGTTCTGGTGGTGAAGCTGCTAATTCTCTTGCTATAAATGTTGCAGGGAGTGTAGAGGATTTTGTCCGCCTTATGAATGAAAAGGCATCTGAACTTGGACTTGAAGATACTCATTTTACCAGTCCAGAAGGTCTTCACGATAAGAATCAATATACTTCGGCTTATGATATGGCAAAACTTTTGGATTATGCTTTAGATAATGGCGATTTTAGAGCAATTTTCACGAAGAAGACTTTCAAGACTACATCTACTATGGATCATCCTAATGGGATTGTCTTAAAATCAACAGTTCTTTCAAAACTTGCTGGGATATCAGAGGAGGGCTTTGAGATAGTTGGTGGTAAATCAGGGACAACATATGAAGCTGGGGAATGTTGGGCAACACTTGGCATAAAGGAAGACCGTGAATATATTTGTATAGTTATGGGAGCACCTCTAAAAGATATCAGTAACCCAGATATGGCACAGATAGATGATACTATCAAACTTTATAAGAGAATCAAAACTAATAAATAATCAAAATTCTGCGACAGTGAGGACCGTCCCCACTGTCGCATCCACATTAATCATCAAAAGCTTCGCTAACTTTCCAATGTTTCCAGACGTTGCCTACAAGTTCTGGGCCAGGTTTTAGAGTGGTTTTTCCTGGTTTCCAACCGGAAGGAGTAACTTCTTTGCCTTTTGTTTCTCTTACCAATTGGAAAGCTTTTATTTGTCTTATAGTTTCTCCTACATTTCTTCCAACTGGTGGTGTAAGTACTTCAAAACCTTGGATTATGCCATCTGGATCGATAATGAATCTCCCTCTTGTTTCAACTCCACTATCTTCATCATAAATACCATACATTTTTCCAATACTTCCATCTTGGTCTGCTAACATTGGGAATGGAATGTTTTTACCAATCATTTTAGATAATTCATGTTCATTCCACATCTTATGAACAAATATGGAGTCTACACTTATTGAAAGAACTTGCACGTCTAAATCTTGCAATTCAGGATATTTTTCAGCAACTGCTGAAACTTCAGTAGCTCAGACGAAGGTGAAATCTCCTGGATAGAAACACAATAGTACCCATTTTCCCTTATAATCATCTAGACTAACTTTCGTAAATTTACCATCATGAAAGGCTGGTGCAGTAAAGTTTGGTGCAGGTTTTCCTACTTTTATCATTTTATATTCATCCTCCTTTTTAATAGTTTCAGCTACTTTTGTAGCTTCATTTTCTGAATTCTTTTCTATTGTAGGTCTAGTACAGTTTGCTTTAATTTCATTCTCCATAAAATCACTCCTATTGATAATTGTTATAATATACACACAAATTATAGATCTTATCTATAGTTATACCCATAAAAATTATTTTAAACAATAAAATTCTGCGACAGTGAGAACCGTCCCCACTGTCGCATACATAAATTGGACTTCTTTTGAATATTTTATATTCAGGAGGTGTTTTTTTTGAGAGGCAAAAAACAGAAAATAGCAAGTATTATTCTAATTGCATTTATTGTATTTTGGTCTGTATATATGCATTTCAATGATGTGGAATCTCTTACAGAAGTAGAAGAAGAAAATTATACTGGAATAATAAAAATTTATGATTATCCAAGATTAGATTTAGATAGTGGAAGTAGATATACTTGGATTCAAGGGAAAATAAAAGCTTTTGAAAGGAAAAATCCTGGTGTATATATTGAATTTACACCACTGGATTGGAAAAGTGGACCACAACTCATAAGGGAGAGTATGAAGAATGGTGATGGCCCAGATATAATTCCTATAAGTTATAAATTTGATGATTTTGAAAAACTTGAGGTGTTAGATGAATATTTTTCTAAAGATGAACTAGATGAATTTAGAGATGAAGCATTAAAAGCTACTACATATGATGACAAATTGATTGGAATACCTTTTGCTATGAATACTTATGTTATGTATTTAAATTTAGATTTGTTTAATGAAAGGGGAGTATCTCCACCTCATGATGGAAATTGGACTTATGAGGAATTTGTGGAGATTCTTAAATCCCTTACTTTTGATTCTGATGGTGATGGACTAACTGATCACTATGGATTTGTTTCTTTTGTAGAACCAAATTATTACAATATTTGGGGTCTAATACTTGGGGATGGGGCAGATATTTTAAATTGCAAGAAGGGAGATTATTCGTTTTATGGAGAAGAAGCAGTAAGAGGAATAGAAAGGGTTTTGGATTTGAAATATAAATATGAAGTAACTCCTGAATTTTTTGGTATAATAGGAGAGGAGGAATGTTGGGAAATGTTTAGTGCTGATAAAAATATAGCGGTATATCCCACAGGTTCTTGGGCAGTGAAGGCACTGTCTGATCTCCAAAATGATGGTGAAGGATTTAATTTTGATGTGGCCAATTATCCTAGTGGGGATAAAAAAACTCCAAGAGTGTTGACAAATAGCATAGCATCCTTTGGAATTGTCAAGGATGAAGATATAAAGAAGATGGAGATGTGTGTAAAGTTCTTGAAATTCTTAACGGGAGAATCTAATCAAAGAACTCTTGAAAAGCTTGGGCTTTTCTCAGTGAAAAAGGGTATGGATGATATGTACGTAGATAATTTCAGAATGAGAAAAATTGAGTCTTATCTTGACAATGTAGTAGTTTTACCTAAATGTAAAAAATGGGAAAATATAGATGTTATATTGCAAGAAGAATTGAGAAGGGCAATACTCAAAGAAAAATCCTCAAAAGAAGCAGTAGAGGATGCAAAGTTGAGAGTGGAAGAATTGACAAGATAATGTATAATATTGATTATGAATAAATGACAGGAGTGGTTTTTTTGGAAAACAATTTAAATAGATTGTTTAGTGAACAATTAAAATTTGCTAAGATACTCATAGATGAACCTATGAAAAATCATACTTCATTTAAAATAGGTGGACCAGTAGATGTGATGGTTATACCTAGATGTATAGAAGAACTTGTTGAAACTATAAATATTTGTAAAAAAAATGATATAGATTATTATATAATAGGAAATGGAACCAATTTGTTGGTCAGTGACAAGGGTATTCGAGGAGTTGTCATAAAAATTTCAGAAGGATTGGGAAATATTTCGGTTGAAGGTACTACTATGAAAGCTCAAGCTGGAGCTTTGGTTACAGTTGCAAGCAAAATTGCTTTAAAGAATTCTCTCACAGGACTAGAATTTGCCAGCGGCATACCAGGTAGTATTGGGGGAGCTGTGACTATGAATGCAGGAGCTTATGGCGGTGAAATGAAGGATATAGTGACTAAAGTTAAATGCCTTGATGAGGATGGAAATATAGTTGAATATACTGGAGATGAGATGAATTTCAGATATAGAGGAAGTAGAATAGGGGATGAAAATTTAATAGTTCTTGAGGCAGAAATGGAACTTCAAAAGGGCAATTTTGAGAAAATAGAAAAAACCATGAGAGAACTTACTGAAAAGAGAAATTCAAAGCAACCACTACAGTTTCCTAGTGGTGGAAGCACTTTTAAAAGGCCAGAAGGCTATTTTGCAGGGAAACTTATAGATGATTCAGGTCTTAGAGGTGTTAGATATGGGGATGCACAGATTTCAGATAAACATTGCGGATTTATAGTTAATTTAGGGAATGCAAGTTGCAAGGATGTTTTAACATTGATACAATTAGTGCAAAAAGTTGTAAAGGACAATTTTGATGTGTGTTTGGAACCAGAAATAAAAATTATTGGAGAAAAGTAGAAAGGAAAAGATATGATATTAATAGGAGATTATCATACTCATACTATATATAGCCATGGGAGTGGTACTATAAGGGAAAATGTAGAGGAGGCTTTAAAAAAGGGGCTTAAAGAAATTGCTATATGTGATCATGGCCCCGGCCATATAGGTTATGGTGTGAAGAAGAAAAATATAGAAGTTATGAGAAGAGAAATTGATGAATTAAATAGAGAGTATGAATCTAAAGGTATTAAAATTCTCTTTGGTATGGAAGCTAATATTGTAAAATATGATGGTACTATAGATTTAAATGAGGAAGAAATAGAACTTCTTGATATACTTCTTCTAGGTTTTCATTTTGGTGCTATGCCTAGAAATCCTATAGATTGGTCTAAATTGTATATATTTAATTTTTTATCTAAATTTGTACCAGGAATGAAGAAGACAATGGTTGAAATGAATACAATGGCTCTTTTAAAGGCTATGGATAGATATCCTATAGATTTGATAACCCATCCAGGTTCTAAAGTCTATGTGGATATAGAAAGAATTGCAAAGAAAGCTGCTAGAGTAGGTACTGCCCTTGAGATAAACTCAAGTCACAGCCATTTAACTGTAGATGAAATAAAAATAGCACTAAAAGAAGATGTCAAATTCTATATAAATAGCGATGCTCATACTCCTGAAAATGTTGGAAATTTAAAAAATGGAATAGAAAGAGCAGAAAAGGCAAAAGTACCAATAGAAAGAATAGTAAATGCTATAGTTTAATTTTTGGAGGTGATGATATGGATATGGAATTTGTAATAATCACAGGATTGTCTGGAGCAGGGAAAAGTCAGGCGATGAAGGCAATGGAAGATATAGATTTTTATTGTATGGACAACCTTCCACCACAGCTATTGCCAGGATTTGCTGAATTGTGCTATGAATCAAAGAGAAACATAAAAAAAGTAGCAGTGGTTGTAGATATAAGGGGAGGTAAGTTTTTCGATGCACTATTCAATAGTTTAGATAAGCTCAAAAATAAGGGACTTAAATATAGGATTCTTTTTTTAGAAGCTTCTGATGCTGTTTTAATTAAAAGATATAAGGAACTTAGAAGACCTCATCCTTTGAGTGTTAATGGAAGAATAATTGATGGTATCACAAAAGAAAGAAAACTTCTTGAAGAAGTCAAGGGAAAATCTGATTATATTATAGACACTTCTAATCTGACTATTGCCATGCTTAAAGAAGAAATAAGAAAAATATTTGTTGAAGGAGAAGAATTAAGAAAATTGACTATATCTGTAGTTTCTTTTGGGTTTAAATATGGGATACTTTTAGATGCTGATTTGGTTTTCGATGTAAGATTTTTGCCAAACCCATATTATATAGAAGAACTAAAAGAATATACAGGAAATGATAAAAATGTACGTGACTATGTGCTCAAGTGGGAACAAACTAAAATATTTATAAGCAAATTGGTAGATATGCTGGATTTTCTCATTCCATATTATATAAAAGAGGGAAAGACTCAGTTGGTAATTGGTATAGGTTGTACTGGAGGAAAACACAGATCTGTTGCTATAGCTGATGTTCTCTACGAAAGGCTATTAGAGAAAGGCAATAGAGTCATATTAAGCCATAGAGAATGCAAAGCGAATTAAAGGGGAAATTGCCATGGGTAGAAAAATTAAGTCTAAACTAATTTTAACAGGATGGATATTGTTGGGCGTAGTTGGAATATTTTTAGTGGCGATAGGATTGTCTGGGTTTATGTACAATATATTTGCTAGCAACAAGACAAATGTAAAAATAATATTTACCCTATTGGGAGTATTTTTTATAATTTTTTCTACAAGAAGAATCATAAAATTGATAATAGATGTGATGAAAAATAAGAAAATCAACAGAGATTTGAGTAAAGAAGATTTAAATGAAATGATATATAAGGAAAAAGTATTGTCTAAAGGGCCTAAGATTGTGGCTATAGGAGGAGGAACGGGTCTTTCTA
>JAKPAR010000044.1 GCA_029779375.1 Bacillota bacterium
CTAGGAATAAAGAATATTATAAATACAAAGGCTTATATGATAGATTGAGTTTAATAGCATTTGATGCAAGAAAAACCCCTTTTAAAGATAATTCAATTGAAATGTTGACTAGTAATATGGGGCTTCAAAACATTGAACAACCAGGGGAAGTAATAAAAGAGATGGATAGAATAACTAAAGGTACATTTATGCCCATTATGTTTTTTATAGATGAAGATGACAAAATTCATCTGGATTTTTTCAATAAATATTTAAGTACAGCTTATGCTACAAGAGATAATGCGATTGAAACATTTAAAAGAGCAGGTTGGAATGTCAATATAGCCAATTCATTTTTAGCAAATATTAAACCAACACCTGAAGGTGAAATCCTTAAGGGTGTGGGAATTGATGGATTTCCAATAGTTGATACAAAAATTGAATTTTGTGTGCTCCAGGCAAGAAAATAAGGTACATGAGATTTTTAAGAGATGAATCATAGAAAATGGGCAGATTAGTTTCCTGCCCGTTTATCATTTCATATTAATGTAATGGTATTTCAGATAATTGTTCTCCAAATAATAATGCTTGAAGATTATCTACATCAACTATTTTATCAAAACATAATGATTCAGTATAATTTTCTTCAGTTTCATCAAATCTGCTTTCTCCTCCAGATGAAAACATTTCTTGTGTTTCTCCACTTTTATACTTAATACCTCGTAGACAAATTGGTTCTAGAGTATCTAAACGATTTAGATTTGCCCCTTCGCCTTTTTCTACCTTTCTGATATCGCTTCCTAAATAGGCGATATATCAATGTTTTTCACCATTTTTTCAACCGCTTCACTATATACACGAATCAAGAATGCAAATGGTGACATTATTATAACATCTAATTTTTTTGTAACTTTTATACTCATTTCCCGAATATATAGTGGAGGGTGATGAAATGAATATAAAATTAGAAAATATCAGCAAAAAATATAAAGGTGTAAAGGCACTTGATAATATCAATTTGGAAATTAATTCTCCAGCTATGATTGGATTTGTAGGTCCTAATGGAGCAGGGAAAAGTACACTTATGAAGATGTTGGTAGGACAATTGCTTCCTACAAGTGGAAGTATCACAGTAGATGGAGTTCCTTTAAATAAGAATGAAAAGCATTTGAAAGAAAGATTAGGCTATTTGCCTCAAGATTTTGGACTGTATGAGGAACTCACCGTGGAAGAATTTTTAGACTATATGGCTTGTCTAAAAGGTATAAAAGAGAACAAAGGAGAATCAATTGACAGGGTCATTAGTATGACAAGCTTAGAAGAAAAAAGGAAGTTTAGGATAAAAACCCTTTCAGGAGGACAAAAACAAAGAGTAGGTATTGCTCAGGCAATACTAAATAATCCAGAACTATTGATAGTCGATGAACCTACAGTAGGACTTGATCCGGAAGAAAGAATTAAGTTTAGAAACCTTTTTTCAGAAGGGTCAAAGGACAAGATAGTTATACTATCGACTCATATTATTGAAGATATAGAATCTATATGCAATTCAATTATAGTTTTAAATAAAGGTAATATACTTTTTGTTGGACAACCTAGTGAACTGGTTAAAGAAGCTTTGGATCATGTAGGAACTATAGAGATTAAAGGGAATGATAGAGAAAAGATATTGGAAAGTGAAATGAAAGGTGAATTCAAGATTACTTCCACTGTAATTACTCCAAATGGAACTAAATATAGGGTAGTATCTGAAAGTTTGCCATCATCTTTTGAAAAGATAACCCCTTCTTTAGAAGATGCTTATGTATATTGTATGCTGAAAGGAGAAGTTCAAAATGGCAAATAAGATTTTATTGGTCAAGAATGAGATTAAATATATGTTCAAGGAAAAGGTCATTATTTTATTGATTCTAGCTACATGTATTATATTGGCAATAGGAATCAATTCATTGAACATGACAAATGATTTCAACTTATTTTATATAAAAAGAAATTCGTCAACTATATCCTTTAATTCAGCAAAGTTTGGAGCTACTATTTGCTCTCTATTGTTTGCTTTATTTACTGTACTTAAATTGGATAAAGATAAGAGAAAGAGAAGTAGAACTATTGTAGAATCAAATTTAGATTATTTATATATAATAGGTGCTCGAATTTTTTCTATAATATTTTATGCTGTTATAACAACTATAATTGGAATGATAGCAGTCATGGCTATACAAAAGTTAATATATAATATTCCGATTGATATATCATATTACCTGTTTAGCTACCTCATAATATTTTTCCCAACACTTTTGTTTTCTATTTTGATGATATCTGGGCTCTATCTTTTAACAGAGAGTTTAGATATGAGCGTTATAACCTTTGGAATGATTTTTATAAATAGTTTGGAATCAAATAATTATCTGTTAACTTGGGTACGAACAAATTTGGATATCGTTTCAGATTTTGCAGGCATAGGTCCTATAGGTAATACTATTATCTACAATAGATTATTATGGTTTTTAATTTCCCTATCCATATTTGGTATAGGATTATTATTTAGGAGAAGATATGAAAGTGGTGTAGGTAGTTCATTTTTAATTAATATGAAAAGTAAAGGATTGTTAACTTTAACTATACTTGTCATATTGGGAAGTGGATGTACTTATACAAAGGAACCCTATACTATGGAATTGATGAATGACTTAGATATATCCATAGATGAAAATATTTGTTTAGATGGCATCTGTCCAGAAATTAAATTTGATAGTGAAAATGGAGAGATGGATGCTCATGTTTCATATAGTTTTATAAACAACGGTTCAAATACAATTAAGTTTGATATAAATGATGGACTAAAAATAAATTCTTTAAAAGTTAATGGGGAAGAAATAGTATACCAAAAGATTAAAAATAAAAATGTTATTGAAGTATCTATTCCTGATGTAGAAAAGGTGAATGTAGATATTTTTTATAGTGGAAGTGTCAAATGTGATAAAAATGGTGTAGGTAGAGGAATGCCTGGATATATTTCAAAGGAGAGCATATATTTGCTAGAGGCTTCAAATTGGATTTTTAGGCCTCTAATTGCGGAGGGAGATATGATAGATATTTCTGGATACTATATAGCACCAGATTATTTAACTATGGTAGTACCAGGTAGACTTGTAGATGTAGAAACAATTGATGGCAATAAAAAGTGGATATTTGAATATAGTTCTCATACTGCAGATATTGGAGCATTTGCGGCCAAATATGAAAAAGCTCAAATAGAGGTTAACAATGTAGCTGTTGAGTTTTACTATACACCAAAGCATGAAGAATATGTGGACAATATGAAAATAGTAGATCACATAAAAAGTATGATGGAGTATTATACCCAAAATATTGGTGAATATTATTCAAAAGATTATCCATTAAAGATTGTTGAGGTTTCCATATATAAGAGGGGAGGTCACTCTTCTGAAAATGTTATAACTTTTGCTGAAAATACTATAAATCGTGATAATAGCATGTATTCTATATTGAATAAAAATAATGAAATAGAAGATTTTAGAAAAGTAGACATTTATGCCAATGACTTAAATTTAATAGCTCATGAAGTGGCTCATCAATGGTGGGGAACAGGTGTAAATGTTATAGATGATACTCCTTGGTCGTGTGAAGGGCTTGCAAACTATTTTTCATATAAATATATACAGAAGGAATTTGGGGACATGGTTTCTTCAGGTGTTTTCTTACAACCTTGGAAATACAGAGTAAACGAACTTAAAAATTATTATTATATAAATAATGATGATATGAAAGAGAAGTTAAATGAAAGGTTTATTAGATCATTGGAAATGGAAAAAAGACAAGCTGAATTGTATTATTTAATGCCTCTTAAGCTTTTAAAAGGAGAAGAAATTCAAGGGGAAAAAGTTTTTTTAGAAGGAATACAAGGAGTATATAGAAGACATCTGTTGAAAGATTTGACTTATGATGAATTTCTTCAAGAAATGAATCTTACTAGGGAGGCAATTGATGTTGATTAATTTATTAAGGTATGAGATTAAAAGAATTGTATGGTCTAAAAAATACTTGTATATTGTTTTATTGATTGTAGCGAGTACTTATGATTTATTGACGAGATTAATAACAGGTGGATATATGGGAACAGCACCTTTTTCGGATTGGACATATACACTTTTCCTAAATTTGATTTCTCCATTGTTAATGGTTGCTATGATATTTATCATATCGAATACTTTTAATGATAAGGAAATGAGAGCAAGGAGTATTGTGCTTTCATCACCTATATCCCAAACTCAATACTATATACTTAAATCTGCTGCTGTGTTTGTTACTTTTATACTGACATCTTTAGTTCCAATTTTTATGAGTTTTATATATTATAAAGCTATGTTTGGATATAATGAGTTTGGAAGTTTTATTAACCTTATATTTGTTTTTTTATTTCCAACATTTATATTCTTTTTAGGACTTAGCATGTTTTTAGGGAAGATAAATATAAAATTAATTTATGGCTTGATTCCTGTAGCATTTTTGATGGGAGCTTTAAACCTAGGCGGTAATATAATACCCATATGGGCAGATATATTTGGGAACAATTTTTTCAATATGTATTCATTTTCAATGCTCATAGGAAGGGAAATGGAAGTTGTGCCTTTTGAAATGCCAAGTTCATTTATTTATACTAGATTAGGGTTTATCCTATTAGGAATAATGTTTCTAGTATATACATGTAAGAAAGGAGAAAAAAAGTAGTGTAGTTGGAGGTGAAAAGGTGGATGAGCAATTAGAATTATTGAAAGAAGGAAATGAACAAGCTTTTGAGGAATTTGTGATTAAATATAGAGAGGAAGCTACAAAATTTGCAATAAGTATATTGAAGGATTATCATACTGCTGAAGACATAGTACAGGATAGTTTTGCTACTTTTTTTGTATATAGAGAAAGGCTTAAAAGCTATAATACTTCAAAAGCTTACTTGTTTTCTATTATTCACAACAAAGCAGTTGATTATATTAGAAAGAATAAAAGAAATGTGATTTTAGATATAAATGCTATTTCTACCTTTTCTCCTGAAGAACAGATAATAGATAAAGAACGTAGGGATAGTCTTATAAAGAGTTTTAATAATTTAAATGAGAAATATAAAAAAGTATTATATCTATATGCTTTTCAAGAAATGTCTTATAAAGAGATATCCCAAGTACTGGGAATGAGTTTAGCTCAAGTTAAAATAACTATTTTTCGTGGAAGAAAAAGATTAAAAGAGTTATGTAATGAAGGATTTATTAGTGGGAGGTGCATTAAATGAATGGTAACAAAGATAATCACAAATATTTAAATGAAGTTTGGAATCGGGTTAGAATTTTAGAATATGATAAGTCTCAACTTGAAAAGATTAGAGAAAACAAAAGAGTGTTGAGAAAAATACAACTTCGTTGGTTTCTATTAATATTTGGAGTCTCAACTGTCCTAGCATTAACTTTATATTTTAAACTGGGTTTAGAGATAGTGTCACTAACAATATCTACTTTCGTTTTTTTGAGCGCTTCTCAACTCTATGAATATTTTTCATTCAGAGAGATAAGGAGGAAAATTTACTATGAACATTGAAGTTATGAATCTTACAAAGGATTATGGTTCTACTAGAGTTTTAGACAATATAAATCTCAATATAAATAAAGGACTTTATGGATTTTTAGGACCAAACGGTGCAGGCAAGACAACTTTTATGAAAATATTATCAACTTTAATACCTAAAACTTCAGGAGAAGTTTATTTTGATGGAATAAGTGTTGAAAATAAAAAAGAAATAAGAAAGATAATAGGCTATCTTCCTCAAAAATTTTCTTTTTATCCTAATTTTACAGTATATGAAGTTTTAGATTATTTTGCTGCACTTTCTAATAGAAAATTGTCTAGAAGTGAAATATTATCTAAATTAGAAGAAGTACATCTACAAGAACTATTTAAGGTAAAGACAAAGGCTCTTTCTGGAGGAATGAAAAGAAGGCTTGGAATAGCAGTAGCTATGGTAGGAGAACCAGAAGTATTGATAGTAGATGAGCCAACAGCAGGACTTGATTCAGAAGAAAAGATTAAAATAAGAAACATGTTTTCTGAAATAGGAAGGCATAAGACGGTATTGCTGTCAACTCATGTTGTTGAAGA
Source organism: Bacillota bacterium (assembly GCA_029779375.1). Classification (GTDB taxonomy): domain Bacteria; phylum Bacillota; class Clostridia; order Tissierellales; family Sporanaerobacteraceae; genus Sporanaerobacter. The sequence continues at coordinate 6,148 of JAKPAR010000044.1, forward strand.
TATAGCATTAAGTTGTAGTACTCTAGTAGTTTTAAACAAAGGCAAAGTTGTCTATGATGGTACAGTTAGAAATATGATCGAACAAGCTAAAGAAAAACCTTCTTCAAATGCGGAGTTGATTTCTCCAACATTAGAAGATGCCTATATGAAGTTTATAAGTGAGGTGTAGACTTATGTTTGGCAAGATTTTTTCAAAAGAACTAAAACACCAATTTACAAGCTTTACTATCATTATTTTAATAGTATCTACCTTTTTATTTTATTATACTCAATTTATTGGAGATTTAAAAAGGGATTGGGTGAAGCCCATACCTTCTAGAACAGATACTAAAGTTCTTTTGGGAAAAAAAGAAAGTGTATTGACACTTAATGATGAAGTACTTATGAAATCTGTATATGAAAATATGAAAGTGGATTATGAAAAAGGAGATACATTGAAGATTAAAGGAATCAATAGAGTATATGAAAAAATAAATGATGAACAGAAAGCTGTTTTAAAGGAAGCTATTGAAGAATTTGAAGATAGTTCCTTTGACATGAGTTATAATGAATTTAAAAATATTAGGGAAAAAGTAGACAGAACTTTAGGAGGAAACACAGCCTATAGTGAAGACTATTATCGTTTATGTTTCGCTAGCAAAGAGCCTTACGAAGTAGAGAAAAAGGAATACGAATCCATTCTTAAAGAAGATAAGGTTACCAATGCTTATGCTAGGCTTTTTGCTGATTACATTGGAATAGGAATAGGCTTTTTCATGGTATTTATAACTGCCTTTACTTTTGTGAATGATAAAAGATATGGTACGGATGAACTTATATATACTACTGAAATATCATCTTTTAAATATGTGGGAGGAAAGTATTTAGCTGATGTGCTTACGGCTTTTATTATAGTATTGCTAGTGGCAGGGCATGCTACTTGGCTGTTTCATGGTTTTTCAAAGGCAACTGGCGATAGTATTTCCTATACAGCCTTTTTTAAATATTCAATATTGTGGATTTTACCTACAATCATGTTTGTTACATCTTTGAGTTATGTACTTCAAATTATTTTTGATAATGGTATTGTCCCTATTATTATACAGTTTATATATTGGATGTATAGTATAGATATACACAACAACCAAATTTCAAAATATATAATTAGATTTAACAATATAGTCCCCTATTCAGAGTTTCGACCTTTAGAGCATGGTATATTCATAAATAGAATTTTCTACACAATTTTATCCACAATATTACTTTTTGTAGCAGTAAAACTTTGGAATAGAAAGAGATGTGTGTTAGATGATAAATTTTAAGTTGTATTATATCGTATAATTATTGTTTCTATTGAGCTTATATTTGGATTGTTTTGTGGATTCATCATACTGACTAAAAATAGACATATAGTCGATAAAACGACATGACTCACAAACAGGTAAATTAAAACCCTATATGAAAATTATATATGATGAAGAAATTTATAATCGAAGTAAGTGCCTTTTTTACGACACTTACTTTTTTAAATTTCACGATTTATTTTATATTATAAGGTTAAAATAAGCTAGAAGTATCAATGGTTTGTACATGTTTTCATATAAGTTTATATAAATAAGTAGTATTGTGGCATGATATTTGCTATATTTAATGATGATAATTAAAGACTTATAGGGGGTGACGACTTTGAAAAGAATATCAATTAGATTGAAACAGCATGTAGGAGCACCTTGCGTTCCAACTGTTCAAATTGGAGACGAAGTAAAAAGAGGGCAATGTATTGCAGAGCCTTCAGGACTAGGTGCTAAAATACATTCAAGTGTTTCTGGAAAAGTAGAGGCTATAAATGATAAAGAAATAGTCATACTTGCAGATGATGTTCAAGACAAGGACTATATAAGAATAAAAGAATGTGATTCAATAATTGATACAGTTTATGAAGCAGGAATAGTTGGGGCCGGTGGAGCAGGTTTTCCAACCCATATAAAACTTAAAGCTGAAATACCAAATGGCTATATAATAGCAAACTGCGTTGAATGTGAACCTGCACTTCATCACAATATAAATTTGCTAGAAAATGACCCTGGAATTGTCATAAGGGGAATAGAATATGCAATGAAAGCAACAAAAGCACAAAAAGCATATATAGCAATAAAAGCAAAAAATGTTAAGGCAATTGAAGCTATAAATAAATACTTATCAGGTTCCAAGAATATTGAAGTAAAACAGCTAAAAGATATGTATCCTATGGGAGAAGAAAGAGCAATTATTCATGCTATATTTGGCAAATGGCTTGAACCAACACAGCTTCCTCTTGAAGCAGGTTGTGTTGTTTTGAATGCTGAAACCCTTTCGAATATAACAAGAGCTGTTGAAGATAGAAAACCTGTCATAGATAAGGATATAACTGTTATAGGTAAGCTAAAAGGTGGAAATAAGCCCCATATTCTTTTTCAGGTACCTATTGGAACTCCAATTGTAGATCTCATAGAAGATTGTGGAGGAATTGATGGGGAATATGGAGAAATAATTATTGGAGGGCCATATACAGGAAAGGCAGAAGATTTAGATAGTGCGGTTGTAACTAAAGTGTCAGGAGGCGTAATAGTTACTATACCTTTCCCTAAATATGAAGGTCCTATAGGGCTTTTGGTATGTGCTTGTGGTGCTAATGAAGAAAGACTTAGAGATGTTGCTTCAAAAATGGGTGCAGAAGTTGTTGCTGTGGCAAAATGTAAAAATGTTGTAGATGTAAGGGGAGCCAACAAATGCAAAACTCCAGGAGATTGTCCAGGACAAGTTGAGGCAATTATGACTCTTAAGAAAGGTGGAGCAAAAAGAGTTCTTATTTCCAACTGCAGTGACTGTTCCAACACTGTAATGTGTTGTGCACCTAAAATGGGACTTCCTGTATATCATCATACAGATCATGTTTTTAGAACATTAGATTATCCATTGACAAGAAGATTGCCTATGGAGGAAGAAAATAAATAATTGAAAGGAGGCTTTTATATATGTCAATGAGTGCTGAACATGCAGCAGAGATGAAAGATGAAGTTGCTGTTGTATGTTGTAGAACAGAAGAAGGTACAATAATTTCACCAGAAAATTTAGAAGATCCAAGTATATTTCCAGATCTTGTTGATTCAGGACTTTTGACTATTCCAGATGATTGTTTGAAAATAGGTGAAGTAATTGGAGCAAAGCTTATAAAAACAATAGATTCACTGACACCAATCACTCCAGATATAGTTGAAGGGGCGAAAAAAATTGAAGAAGTAAAAGAAGCAAAATTGACCCAAGAGGATGAGAAAGCTGTTTTGAAATATAACAAAAGCAGAGGAGAAGTTATAGGTATAGAGGATTTAGAAAATCCAATGCATTTTGAAAAACTTTCAGATTCTCTTCTTATAGATTTAAATGACAGGGTACTTTCTAGAAAAGAAGTTGTAGGGAAGAAACTAAAAAAAGATGTAGTTGCATTGACTCCCATAACAGCTGATATGCTTGAAGGGTATGAAGATATGGCAGTTGAATCTCAAGAGATTTCTCAAACCACTGTTGTTAATGGCGGAATTTTAAAGATAAAAATAAGTGAAGGAAAAGGAATAGATATAGAAGTTCCTCTAGGAGTTGGAGGAGTTGCTACAAATTCTCCAGTAAAAGTTGAAGCTCCTAAAGAAGAGATGGAGTCGAAAACTATAGAAGAGCCAACAGCAAAATATGAAGATAAATTAGTTAGAAAACTTGTGAAAAAACATTTTAAGATAGATGAAGTAAAATTTGGACCTGAAACTAAAATAGAAGGAAAAACTCTTTATATAAGAGAAGATATATGTAAAGATGCAGTGAAAGCTGACCATTTAGTAAAAGATATAGTTATAGACATTATTACTCCAGATAAATACAATACTTATAGTGAAACTATAATGGATGTTCAACCAATTGCTACAAAAGAAGGCGAAGATAAATTAGGTACAGGAACTACAAGAGTACTAGATGGGGTAGTAATGATGGTCACTGGAACTGATGAAAATGGTGTTCAGATAGGTGAATTTGGTTCATCAGAAGGAATACTTGAAGAAAATATTATGTGGGGAAGACCAGGAGCACCAGATAAGGGAGAAATATTTATAAAAACTCAAGTAACTATTGCAGCAGGGACAAATATGGAGAGACCAGGACCTCTTGCAGCTCATAGGGCTACAGATTATATCACTCAAGAGATAAGAGAAGCTCTAAAAAAACTTGATGAAAGTAATGTTGTAGATACCGAAGAATTTCAGCAGTATAGAAGGCCAGGAAGAAAGAAAGTAGTTATAGTTAAAGAAATAATGGGGCAAGGGGCAATGCATGACAATTTGATTCTTCCTGTTGAACCTGTTGGAGTTCTTGGAGGAAAACCAAATGTTGACCTTGGAAATGTTCCTGTAGTATTGTCACCCCTTGAAGTTCTTGATGGAGGAATACATGCTCTAACATGTATTGGACCAGCTTCTAAGGAATGCTCAAGACATTATTGGAGAGAACCACTTGTTCTTGAAGCTATGAATGATCCAGAAATAGATCTTTGTGGAGTTGTATTTGTAGGAAGTCCACAGATAAATGCAGAGAAATTCTATGTTTCTGAAAGACTTGGTATGCTTGTTGAAACAATGGATGTGGATGGAGCAGTGGTTACAACTGAAGGTTTTGGGAACAATCACATAGATTTTGCAAGTCATATAGAGCAGATAGGAATGAGGGGAATTGAAGTAGTTGGAATGTCTTTCTGTGCTGTTCAAGGAGCATTAGTAGTTGGGAATAAATATATGAAGTATATGGTTGATAACAACAAATCAGAAGCAGGTATAGAAAATGAAGTTTTAGCTTGCAATACATTGTGCAAGGAAGATGCTATAAGAGCTCTTTATATGCTTAAAACTGCTATGGCAGGGGAAGAAGTGAAAAGTGCTGAAAGAAAATGGAACCCAAATGTAAAGGAAAGCAATCTTGAGGCAATTGAAAGAACTACAGGCATAAAGATTGAAAGAGTTGAAAATGAAACTTCAATTCCTATGAGTCAAAAAAGACTTGAAAAATATTCAACAAAGTAGGTATTGCTATGAAATATGGAGACAAAATAATCCAGATGCAGGGCATCATAGTAGAAATTCATGATGGATGTGTGTCTATAGATTTAAAAGGAAGACTTGGATTCATGAAAATACCTATGAGAATGCTTATAACGGATTATCCGTTAAAAGTTGGACAGGAAGTTGGATTTAATATGAGTTTCATAGAAGTTTTATCGGAAGAACCCAATGAAAAATATGTGAGCAATATAGAAAAGAGAAATAGAAAGGAAGGTGTGAGTAAATGAGCTTAACAACTGTTAAGGGTTTACAATCAGAGATATATGTACCTATTACACCTCCACCTGTATGGGCTCCAGTGAAGAAACCTTTAAATGAGATGAGAGTTGCTTTTGCAACTGCTGCAGGAGTTCATTTGAAATCTGACAAGAGATTTAATCTTGCAGGGGACTTCACATTCAGGACAATACCAGGAGATGTAAATACCAAGGATTTGATGGTTTCTCATGGTGGATATGACAATGGAGATGTAAATAAGGATATAAATTGTATGTTTCCTATAGATAGATTAAGAGAACTTGCAGCTGAGGGTTTTATAAAAGAAGTTGCTCCTACACATATAGGATTTATGGGTGGTGGAGGAAATCAAGAAAAGTTTAAGAACGAAACTGGACCAGCTATTGCACAGATTTTGAAAGACGAAAATGTGGATGCAGTTGTTATGACTGCTGGGTGAGGTACTTGCCATCGCTCTGCTGTACTTGTACAGAGAGCAATTGAGGAATCGGGGATTCCTACAATATTGATTGCAGCATTGCCTCCTGTTGTAAAGCAGACAGGAACACCTAGAGCAGTGGCTCCTCTTGTACCTATGGGAGCTAATGCTGGAAGGCCAAATGATCCTGAAATGCAAAGAAATATCCTTAGAGATACGTTAAAACAACTTGTGGAAATAGATACTCCAGGGAAGGTAGTACCTCTTCCATATGAATATATAGCAAAGGTATAACAATAAGCCTCCCGATATTGGGAGGCTTAAGTGTCAGGTGGTGATTTTATGGAGAATGAGATAGAAATGAGAAGGCTTGTCATAAAAGCTTTTCACATAGAAAAAGTAGAATTTTCAGAAAAAACATATATAGATGATAGAGTTTTATATATAAATAAGGACAGGATTTTAAATTCAAAAGAAGAATATATAAAGGGTCTAAATATAAATATTATAAATCCTGATGAAAGAGATATTTATGTAAATTCCATAATGGATTTTTTGCCTATTGCTACTAAGGTATTGGGAAGGCTTGGAGAAGGAATAACTCATGTACTCACTGGGGTTTGTACTATGCTTACAGGAGTTGATGAGGATGGAATTCAAGTTGCTGAATTTGGCTCATCAGAGGGGATATTGAGTGAACAGGTTGTATTCGACCGCCCGGGAACTCCAGCTAAAGATGATATTCTAATTCATGTAGATGTGGTATTGAAAAGCGGAATGGGAGCTACAAGGAAAGGCCCGGAAGCAGCCCATAGAGTATGTGATAGTCTTGTTCAAGAAATAAGAGACTATTTAAAAAATATGAATGGAAGATTTTGTGATGAAAAGCATGAATATTTAGACACTATAAGGCCTCAAGGGAAAAAGGTTGTCATAATAAAGCAAGTTGCAGGTCAAGGCGCCATGTATGATACTAGACTGTTTGGGAATGAACCATGCGGATACAATGGAGGAAAATCTATTATAGATATAGGGAATGTACCTATAATACTTACTCCAAATGAATACAGAGATGGTGCCCTTAGGGCAATGCATTAAAAGGTGGTGTTAAAATGGGCGTAGGACCGTCTACAAAAGAAACTACACTTCATCATTTTAGAGATCCACTGCTTTCTGTAGTTTCAAATGACAAAGATATAGATTTGTTAGGAATAATCATTGTTGGAACTCCGCAAGACAATGCGGACAAGATGTTTGTAGGGCAAAGAGCAGCTACTTGGGTAGAAGCTATGAGAGCAGATGGTGTCATAATTTCTGTCGATGGTTGGGGTAATAGTCATGTAGACTATGCCAATACCATAGAAGAAATAGGCAAAAGAGGTATTCCTGTAGTGGGACTTAGTTTTGTCGGTACTCAAGGACAATTTGTAGTAAAAAATGAATACA
>JAKPAR010000041.1 GCA_029779375.1 Bacillota bacterium
GAAGTTTTAATGGAAAAGACAAAGTAAATTTTTTTATAAATTTAAATATGGAGTATTTAGGCAATGTTAAAGTATATTGTGAAGTATTTGATGATTTGATAAATTTGAATTTTAGTTTAAACAATGACAATGTCTATTTATTCAAATCTAATGAAGCGTATTTGACTCAAAAATTAAGTGAAAAAGGGTATAGATTAAATTCTATAAACTATGTATTAGATGAAGAAGTCAACCTTATTAATACTTTGATTGAAAATCATGAGCCTTATTATTTTTTAGATGTGAAGGTGTAATTATGGGCAAAGATAAAAAAAAGAGGGCAGTTGCATTAAAATATACAAAAGAATTTGTAGCTCCAACAGTGATAGCAAAGGGTGAAGGGTATATTGCAGAAAAAATTATAGAAAAGGGAAAAAAAGAGAATATAAATATTTATGAAGATGAAAATGTCATAGATGATTTAATTAAATTAAATATTGGACAGGAAATTCCGCCTGAATTGTACGAAGTAGTTGCAGAAATAATTGCATTTGTTTATTCTTTAGATAAGAAAAAAGGTGATATAGATGAATAATAATGTAGAAAAAGGGGCAATGGGAGAGGAAATAGCTTGCAAATACTTGATGTCTAAGGATTATATTATATTAGAAAGAAATTATAGAAATAAAATAGGTGAAATTGATATTATAGCTAAAAAAAGTGAATTGATAGTATTTGTAGAAGTAAAAACTAGAACAAGTACAAATTATGGTTATGCTTATGAAGCGGTAAATAAAAAGAAACAAACAAAGATTATTAATACTGCATTGTGTTATATAAAACAATATAATTTAAAAAACTTTCAAATTAGATTTGATATAATAGAAGTCTATATAGGAAATAAGAAAAAAATAAATCATTTTGAAGATGCTTTTGTTTAGATAAAAATATGATTAGCTTGTTTTTAATATATTGAATATTTAAATAAATTAGAAAAGGGGTTAAAAATGTATTCAAAAGTAAAAACTTGCGTTCTTCAGGGACTTAATGGTTTTATCATAGAGGTTGAAACGGATATATCAAGAGGATTACCTACATTTAATATAGTGGGATTGCCTGATACAGCTATAAAGGAATCTAAAGAAAGAGTAAGAACGGCTATAAAAAATAGTGGATATGAGTTTCCTCTAAATAGGATTACAATTAACTTGGCTCCTGCCAATTTAAAAAAGGAAGGTTCTCAAATGGACCTATCTATTGCAATTGGTTTATTGTCGGCTATGGGAATTGTAAATAATTGTGATTTAAGTGGAATATCATTTTTGGGAGAACTTTCTTTGGATGGGAAAATAAATAAAATTGAAGGAGCACTCCCTATGGTTATTTCTCTTAGAGAGATGAATGTGAAAAATGTAGTATTGCCTTATGATAATAGAGACGAATGTGGAGTCATTGATGATATAAATATTATACCTATAAAAGATTTAAATGAATTGGTAATGTATCTAAATGGGGAGTGCAAAATTGAATACTATAAAAAAGATATAAGGGATTTGTTTGATATCAATGACAATTTTGCTGATGATTTTAGTGACATAAAGGGACAAGAAGGTTTGAAGAGAGCATTAGAGGTATCTGCAGCTGGTTCTCACAATATCCTCATAATTGGTCCACCGGGATCGGGTAAAACTATGGCTGCTAGGAGACTTCCTAGTATACTTCCTAATTTGACTTTTGAAGAGTCTATTGAAATAACTAAAATATACAGCGTTGCAGGATTGCTTAATGATGAGTTTTTAGTAAGTAGAAGGCCTTTTAGAGCTCCTCATCATACTGCCTCAGCTACAGCTTTAATTGGCGGAGGTAGGATGCCTAAACCTGGAGAAGTTTCATTGGCTCATCGTGGTGTGTTGTTTTTGGATGAATTACCTGAATTTCAAAAAAATGTTCTAGAAGTTTTGAGACAACCCATGGAAGATGGTTTTGTGACCATATCTAGAGTAAATGCAACACTTTCATATCCTGCTGAATTTATGCTAGTGGCTAGCATGAATCCATGTCCGTGCGGTTATTTTGGAGATCCTTATCATGAATGTACCTGTTCTGAAGGCAGTATTGAAAAATATTTAAGCAAAATAAGTCATCCGCTGTTAGACAGAATAGATATACATACTGAAGTTATGCCTGTAGATTATTCTGACTTAGAAAAAGATATAAAAGTTGAATCTTCAAAAGATATAAAAAGTAGAGTCGATGAGGCAAGAAAAATACAGATTGAAAGATATAAAGATGAAGGAATTTATTCTAATGGTCAATTGAGTTCTAAAAATATTAAAAAATATTGTAGATTAAATAGTGGTGCCGAAAAAATCATGAAGGAAGCATTTAAAAAATTTAAATTTAGTGCTAGAAGTTATAACAAAATATTAAAGGTGGCTAGAACTATTGCAGACTTAGATGGAGAAAAAAATATAATGGAAAAACATGTTTTAGAAGCTATTCAATATAGGAGTTTAGATAAAAAGTATTGGGGGTAAAGAGATGAATAGTTTCAACAATAAAGAAACGCTTATATGGTTAAATAATATAAAGATTGGCAATAGAACTGTTGAAAAGATATTAAAACATTTTGAAAACATTTCTGATATTTGGCAAGCAACTAATTCTGAAATCATGAGTATAAAAGGCATTAACGAAGAGATAAAGAAACGGATTATTTTTCATAGAAATCCTAATCAACTAGATGAAGTGATGGAAAAAATAAATGAATTAGGAATAAATGTGATTACAGTACTTGATGAAAATTATCCAGTTAACTTAAGATATGTTTATGACAATCCCATGGTTTTATATTGCAAGGGAGATTTTACAGAAAAAGACAATTTATCTATTGCAATTGTAGGCTCTAGGAAAGCTACTGCTTATGGAAAATGGGCTAGTGAGAAATTTTCACGTGAATTGGCTAAACTAGGTATAACGGTCATCAGTGGCATGGCAAAAGGCATAGATACTTATGCTCATAGAGGCGCGTTAAATGAAAATGGTAGAACTATTGCTGTACTTGGGAGTGGAATTGATGTTATTTATCCCAAAAACAATAAGGATTTATATAACGAAATATCTCAAAACGGAGCTGTTGTATCTGAGTTTTCTATTGGTACTGAGCCTTATGCTACAAACTTTCCTCTTAGGAACCGTATAATAAGTGGAATGTCATTGGGGGTAATAGTGATAGAAGCTACTGAAAAAAGTGGTTCTTTGATCACTGTAGAGCATGCTATAGAACAGGGAAAAGAAGTTTTTGCAGTGCCAGGAAATATAAATAGTATGTTTAGTAGGGGAACTAATAGTTTAATAAAAGATGGTGCTAAGATTGCATTAGATATAGATGATATTTTAGAGGAAATTTATGAGTTTAAAGAAAAACTTAACTCTATAGAAGAAAAAGATATAAATTATTCAGATTTAAGTTTAACTGAAATAAAAATTGTAAATTGCTTAAAGGAAAAACCCACTCATTGTGACAATATAGTATACGCGACAGGGTTGGATATATCTACTGTAAATAGTACTTTGACAATTCTTGAGTTAAAAGGAATAGTTAAAGAACTTCAAGGCAGAATATATACACTATCATAATCGCGAAATATATTTATACTCTGGAGGTGCGAAATTTGGGGAAAAATTTAGTTATAGTTGAATCACCTGCAAAAGCAAAAACTATTGAAAAATTTTTGGGAAAAAAATATACTGTTAAGGCTTCTGTAGGTCATGTAAGAGATCTGCCTAAAAGTAGTTTAGGAATAGATATAGAAAACAATTTCACTCCTAAATATATAACTATTAGGGGTAAGGGTCCAGTGATAAAGGAACTTAAAGATGAAGCTAAAAAATCAGATAAAATTTACTTAGCAACTGACCCTGATAGAGAAGGAGAAGCCATATCTTGGCATTTAGCATATTTATTAGGCTTAGATGAAGATGAGCCTATAAGAATTGAATTCAATGAGATAACTAAGGAAGCGGTATCTGAGGCCATAAAGAAGCCACGACCTATAAATAAGAATTTAGTAGATGCACAACAGGCACGAAGGATACTTGATAGATTAGTTGG
>JAKPAR010000043.1 GCA_029779375.1 Bacillota bacterium
AGGTACTATGATAATATATGGTATTTCTATTAAAATAATCCTCTAAATCCTGTAATGCTAAATCCTTATCTTTATAGTAAGCAATTTTGCTTAAATATTCTTTGAAATCCTTAAAAGAATCCAATTCATAGCCTGTTATTTTCTCAGAAATATATATTTTTCCCTTGTCTATATTCCACCTGCATATTCCAATATCCCCGGTACGAAGAGCATGTCTATAAACTTTGCTAAATTCTTCTGCTTTATAAGTATCTCTAGTGTTTATAGGCATACTAAAGCCCCCCTAATGCAAAATAGAAACTTTATAAATATGATACCACTATTTCCTATATTTTCATATTTTTTTGATAATTTTATATATAAAAAAATACCTTGAAAGATAGATAAATCTTCCAAAGCATCATAATACCCTATTTAATTTCTTTCAACCTTTGGCAAAATCTATTATTTTTATTGCAAATTATTTCCCTGGAACCACAGGAAGGACAAAGAGGTCTATCCCTATCAAAATCCATAGTGTACTGCTGGTTACAGTTTAAACACCTAAATTGGCATATTCCAGAAGTATAATTTCCACCCTTTATGTGTATTGCATTACCCTCTGTTAAAGCTAAGGCAACTTTTTTTCTTGCACTTTCTAAAATGTTTTGAAAGGTCTGCCGTGAAACCCCCATACTATTTGCACATTCCTCCTGGCTCAGCCCCTGAATATCTTTTAGCCTTAGGGCTTCAAGTTCTTCCATCTTGAGGGTAATTTCTTCAACCTGACACTTTCTTTTGTCCAAGGGTATATAGTAGGTATATTGGGGGAAAAATCTAATCCTTCTGCATTTTACCGGCCTTACCATTTATTCACCCCCTGCATCTATTACATAGTACATAAAACATTATGTCTATATAAAATTATAACTAAAGTCACGAGTATGAGTAGCATTATCTTTCAAAGCTTTCTCCCAATTTTGTTTTAAAACCTTTTTCCCTTAATGGGACTTCCACAAACTTGTATTCATATTTCACTTTTGCCACCTCCTGTATAAGTTTTTTATTATAACTTCCCTTAATAAGAGTATAAAATCTTAGTTTCATATTATCACACCAATATGATGTATAACATAAAACATTTCTTTATAATACATATTTGTCTTAAAAAGAATTACATTTATAGTGATTATTGGCTATGTATAATGTAGTCAAATATTATTTTTGCTGCTTCTTTTGGAGAAATCTTGCTAACATCAATTTTCTCTGTATCCATTTCAAAATAATTTTTTAATCTTGATATACTTCTGTTAATAAGGTCTTCAGTCCTTATTCCCAGTTCTATATCCCTTGTAATCCGTGAAATTAACGCTTGTTCTGAACATACTAAAGAAAATTTATATAATATGCAATTATGTTTGTCTAGCCTGGATAATATATGATCAAGTATACTTTGTTCATGCATCACCCAGCAGAAAATAATATTTTCATACACTGAACACGAAATAAAATTATTTAGGAGATAACTAATATTGTCTATTACCATCTTTTTAGTTTCATCATTCACCACAAAAGGTGACATGTCCCAACACCAATCACCATCAAGAAAAACACAATTTGGCAATAACTTTTGCAACTCCCTGCTTGTGGCTGTCTTTCCTACTCCCATAGTTCCATTTATAAAAATGAGATTTTTCATTTTCTGTCCTCCAACGCTTAAGCTTCCTAACAATAAACATGGCCTATAGGGTTTCACTTACTCCAATAAGCCATGTTTACTGCAACAGTTTTATTTACTTCTATATTTCCCTTCTATTTTCCATAGCCTTGGATAGGGTTACTTCATCAAAGTATTCCAAATCTCCACCTACAGGG
>JAKPAR010000058.1 GCA_029779375.1 Bacillota bacterium
CAGTTTTGGAAAAGTTCTGTTATTACAACTAATCTATCGCTAAATACTTTTCCATCATATATCTTCCTTAATTTTGACAATATATCAATGGTTATACTCATGTTTTTCATGTTTTTCATCTTATCATCCTCCTCCTGAAATTACTAAAGAGGATACAATAGCCATTGGCTTTTAAGTATCCTCTTTTTTCTTATCATCCCGAGCCTTTTTAATACTCTATCCAAGCATTAACTTTGTACCTTATATTCCTCTGGGTTGTATCCTTATCAAATCTTTTTCCCAGCAGTTTGCCTTTATATATAGAGTACGCCCACACTTTTCATCTTATCACCCTCCTTATTTCTTTTTTTAAATACAAAAAGGACTCAGGTATTCCTCCTAAGTCCTATCAGCCTATTATTTATTTTCTTATAAACCTCCTGCAAGGGAATTTTCCCTTACATTTTTATATTATTATATTTGTTTTAATCATTATATCAAATAATATTCATTGTATCAACATAATAAACATAAAAAATAGCCTACTATCAAGTAGGCTATCAATCAAAGAGGGACATTATTCCCTTTTGTATATCTAGGCTTTCTCCAAGTCCACCATCTATTATGGCATTGATTGAATCTGATTTTTGCTCTAATAAATTTGCCATATATTCATCTATTTCTGCACCCTCTGCATATACATAGTTTACTGTTGCAATTTCATCTTGGCCAATTCTGTGTATCCTATCTTCTGCTTGCAAGTGGTTGGCTGGAACCCAATCGAAGTCATTGAAAATTAGATATTTTGCTCTTGTTAGTGTTAATCCTACTCCACCAGCTATTATGTTTGCTACCATTACTTGTACTTTCCCTCTTTGAAAATCATCTACTGCCTGTTGTCTTTTCTTTTCTGAATCCTCCCCTGTAATTTTTACTACATTATCCTTAAACTTATTCATTATCTCCTTTACTACCGCATCATAGCAGGTGAATATTACTACCGATTCCCCAGAATCTACTATGGTTTCTGCTATCTCTATTGTATGTTTAACTTTATTTTTAGCTAGTATATGTTTTGCTGTAGTAAGTTCTACTAAATGATCCCCTTTTATATAAGGTTTTTTTCTTAAATATCCTTCTATTTCTTTTCTGTATTCTGCTAAGTCTATTTCAACGGGTATAAATCTTCTAATCTTTTCCGGTAGGTCCAACATATCCTTTTTCAGCCTTCTTAACATATAAGGTTTAATTTTTTCATGTAGTTCATCTTCGTTTGATGAACCACTAAAGTCCCAGCCCCAACCATTATGTGTTGCACCACAATAATTTTGTGCAAAGGCAAAGAAGTTTCTGCTTAATATATGGTCAGACAACCTCAATAAGTTGAATATATCCTTTGGTCTGTTTGTTATTGGAGTTCCTGTTAAGCTAAACACGTAAGGGGCTTTTAATCCTAGTTTTAGTCCATATTTTGCTCTCTTGCTATCGGGCTTTCCTCCATTAGTTACCGCCTTCATGTAATGGGCTTCATCAAATATAATTACTTTCCAATTTACTCTATCTAGCTCTTTAAAGTATTTTTCCAATATATCATAGTTGATTATATTCCAATCAGCACTGGCATCTATTCCCTTATCTCTTACTACATGTATTCTCCCTTCTAAGTCCACCATCCTTATCTCCTTTGCCCAGTTTAGCTTTAACGAGGCGGGACAGACTACTAGTCTAGGAGTTGGTAGTGAATATGCCGCCATGATGCTTGATAAAGTTTTCCCTCCACCCATTTCATCAGCAAGAATTGCTTTTCTTTTCTCTAGTAAAAACTTTGCAGCAGTGTATTGATGATCGTAGGGTTTTCTTTTTAAATAGCTATAGTCTTTTAGTTCTACTGTTGATTTATCTGTTTCAATTAATTTTACTAATTCAGAAGTGTCAATAATATTTTTTACTATATCTGCTAGCAACTCCACTTGTCTTATATCTATAGTCCAAGTCTTAGTTTTAGAGTTGTACTTATAATAATCTAGTTCCTTTATAGCATTTACTATTTCCTCCATGAAAGGGAAGTCTATTTCTACATCATATCCATCTGCCTCAATGATTACAATTTTAGGTTCAGGAATATTGTCAAAGTACTTTTCTAATTGAGTTAAGTCTATATCTAAGTGTTTTATATTGGCATATAGCTGTGGTATATCATATTTTAAAATTTCCCATGTTTTATTGTCCCAATTAAATCTTCTATCCTTTAGTGATTTTATTTCATCTATAATATATTGATTATATTCAAATTTTAAGGCTACTCTGTTTTCATCTATTTCTATTACTTCTATTTTGTCCTGTATTAGCTCTTTTTCTATGACTTTATCTTTTATTCTACCTTCTGTAATTAATGTTTCTATAATTACCATAGCGTTTGTTACATCTGCACCCATTTGTGATAGTTCTTCTAGTATTGTTTTTACAAGGCTACTATCCCCATACCATGCTTTTAGACTTTTATTGTACCTATACTTATATATTCTGCATATATTAATAAAGTTGTTATTGTATTTAAAGCCTAAATATGCAATGGTATAATCATCATTAAACCCTATTGTAACTGATGGCTTGTTTATTTTTCTTTCCATTAATTCTTCATAGTGATTGGCAGTTTCTATTAAATCGTCTTTTGTAAAGTTAACATCAAAGTCCTTTAACTGAGTATCATAATATTTTATTAGTCTATTTGCTATTTCGTATAAGTCCTGTTCATTAGCTCCTAACCATATTGTTGATAGCCTGTTGTAATCTGGTATGTTATATCCAAAGTCGTCTTGTTTTGTAGGTGCACCTCTCCCTAGCATAATAGTGTTTATTTCCTCTAATACACTGCTAGGAATTATCATACTATCAACCTCCTTTAAGGCTTCATAAGGGCATTAATTATGCCCTTATTGACGCTTATAATCCTCTTTTATTTTCCCTAACATCCTATCAAAATCCTCCTGGTCCTTAATAGGTGGAAAATCATATATAATATCCCATACACTTTCACTCAAACCTGTAGCATTTAAAAAATTCTTCTTTAGTTTGAGGATATTATCTGGGAACAATTTTTTGTTTCTTTCTATTTTTATCTTTGTTTCCAGAATAATATGGGTTAGAGATATAGTCATATTCATAATTTATCAACCTCCTTGAAATTTTGTAGGGGCATAGTCAAATGCCCCTACCCTATTTATCATCCTCCTAACTTTTTACACCTCTCAACTCATAATAACAGTCGAGAAGTTTCCTTTCTTTTTTCGGATCTGTACAAGGTATTTTTGCATATATCTTGTCTAAATCCACTTCTTTTACTATGTAGCTGCCGTTGTCAATGGATACTACACAGCCTATTTCTTTCAGTTTTCTTAAACACCACTTAAAAAAGTTATTCATACTTATACCTCCTTCTTATACCTCCTTTTTCTTATCAGCCTCTTTTTTGGTAATAAAAATGGCTATAGAAGGATTTCTATTCATCCTTTTATAGCCTTATAATCCTCCGTAGAAATAAATTGTTATTTCTACTTACTTTATTAATTAATTTATTTATATTATATCATAAATTTAAATTATATAAACTATAAATTCAAAATATATATGTTTTGCTCACAATAGATAATCAGTAGCACAAAAGTGCTACTGATTATCTATCATTTCAAATAAGCTTATTTGATTATTTTCTAGTATTTCTTGAATGTCTTTTACCCATGGCTCACTAGATGCAGATACTTCTTCCTTAATTTCATCTTTGTTTTTATTGTGCACTTCTATAACTGTTGGGTAATAGTTCTTAATTAATTCCATTAATAATTCATCATCTGTTGGATATATTACAGGGTTACTTATATTGATTAGACTATTGTCTATTCCTAGTATTTCTTTTATATATATTTCTCCGCATCTTGCAAATATTTCTTTTGCACTTTGATAATATTCTTTGTTAAATTTACTTCCTCCATTCCAAGTTGTTTTGTAGGGATCATCGGCATCTAGTTTTTCTACTTTTTCATTTGTAATTTCCCTATATCTTTCTATGATTGGCCTGAAATTGAATAGTGAGGATAATGTTGTGTCTGGTAATGTTGTATAATCAATCATATGAAGTATCTCATGGATAAAACTTGATGGACTTCTTATATCTATACATACGGCTCTTTGATTATAAAAATATAGCCCACTAGCCTTATGCTTACCCAATCTCCTAAACCTTAGAGAATGGTTTTTGGCTACAGGGAAATTAATTACCTTATTTACTTCCTGCCATTCCTTTTCTATCACCTTTACTTTTTCTAAATCTACTAATTCATCGTATTCTACATAACCAAAGTGGGATAAGAACTTGGATTTTTTCATTTCTTCTTGCACTTTTAATGGTATGTTTTTCTTTGTTTCATAGCTCCTGGCATAGTCAGAGGATATTCTTCTTTCCTCTTTGACATCATGTTCTTCTTCTTTATTTAGTTCATACATAAAATTGAAGAAATAGGATGATAGTTTTGGGTACATTACTTTATTTACCATAAAACCAGAAGTGGTTTTAGGGAATAGTACATCTAATGAGTTATAGTAATCTTTTTCGGTCTGCCAGTTAAAATAGGTATACATTTCCC
>JAKPAR010000086.1 GCA_029779375.1 Bacillota bacterium
CTTCTACTGCCATAGCACTTCCAAACAATCTAATATCTATTAAGGATCTTTTTATTATTTCTGTCAAAAATATATTGTTAAATCTCACAAAATCTTTATTCTTCTTTAGCTTATCTTTCTTATCTAAATAAGTCTTTAAAAAATCTTTTTCTTCTCTGAAAACATCTTTCCACTGTTCTTTTAATTTTGGATTGTCTTCAAATAAGCTATTCATTCTTTCTTCATCATTAAGCCAATTATCCCTTATATATTCAAACATCTTGTCCATAGGAACTTTTTGGTCAGATAATGTATCTACAAATATCTGATATCCCTTATTCTTTAAAAAATCTCTTATATCTCTTTTCCTTCTTCCATCACTTACCAATATAGTTGAAGTTTCATAATCCATTCTTGGTTTATTCTCTTGATCTGGATCCCCATTAGGATTAGAAAGAATTGATTGAAAACCAAATAAAAAATCACTATTATTCTTCACTATCATCATTATCTCTCCTTCCACTTTGTCTCAATTTTACTCTAAATCTTCATTTTCTTCTTCAACGGCTTGATTTTGAGCTTCTATTTCTTCTTTGCTTAAATCTGGTGATTTGTTCCCTACCATATAAGAATATCCCGCCATTATATAAAATACATTAGCTTGGTCATTTAGAGACCATTCCTTATCCAATGCTCCAAAATAATAATGGAATCGATTCATAACTGCCTCTGCAAAAAGAGTCATTTTATCGTATTGCCTCAATTTTTCTATTGTATCTTGATATAATCTATAGCTGTCTTTTTCATTCATACCCTGAAACTGTATTTTTTTCAAAATAGGCTTTGTTTTATGTTCTTTTTGAATTTGAGCTATAGCTACTCTATTGACTAAAATACCTAAATAAAACAATGCTTTTGCATCATTGCTAAAACCTTGTTCATCTAGAAACCCTTCTATCTGCATTATAGAAGAATTGATTTTATCTGATGATGTATTTATTTCGTTCAAGATTTCTCCCTCCTCTTTGCATTTTTCAAATACTTCTCTATCTAATATATTGAGCTCCTGACATGTTTTTAAGAGTACTATATAGCCAAATATAATCCTTTTAATAAAAAAGTCTTCATATCCTAAATATCTAGTTATCCCCAAGTTGAAATAATTATCTATTTTAGACTTGCCCAATTGTTTAAGTCCTTTTTCTAAAGCCTCCACTCCATAAGAATATAAAACATCAGCATTGACTTGTTCTCCTGACAATATTGCTTTGTATAAAGATAATACCCTTCCTATATCAATCTGTTCTTTATTCTTATTTACCTTTACAGGAACTAAACCATAAATTGATCCTAAAGACATCTTCTTTATATGTGGTTCTAAGTTTTCCGTACAATCAGCCAATATTTCCATGACATTTTCAAATCTTAAAGTTGGCACATCTTCTATAGTTTCTAGAACTGTAACTGAATTTCCATCTGTCCTATAAAAAACAAAGCTTATAGTGTACAATCCTATATTATCAACATCCTGTACCATATTTATGGTTTTGACCCAATCCTTTGCATCGTTGGTTTTAAACGCTAAATCCACATCTTCTTTCAGTATATTCAAAGTATTATAATTAAATTTCTTTAGTAGCGCTTCTGGTACTACAAATACATCTTCTCCAGCAATTCTAGATTTAAATTCTTTAGAAACTATTTTTTCACCTGATAACAGTTTCTGATAGCATTCACTGCATATATAATAATTGTTAGCTTGCTTGTATTTTTTAAAATACTGAGAACTATTTACGGTTGTTGTAGTAAATATCTTATTTATTCCAGTTCTATCAAAATTTTTAGTATATTCACTTGAAACATCGCTTTTTTCCTTTTTACAAATATAGCAAACTTTCTTTTCCTTTTTATCATCATCTTCTTTATCGCAAACACCCAAATTATTAACCTTTTTTACAACTTCTAAATAATCACTATGTTTAGAAAGCACAATTTCATCCTCATTTTCCAATATAACCTTAGGAACTACTAGTACAAATTTATTATTTTTGTTTTCATCTTCTATAAATAGCCTTACAAAAGCTTCTGGATTGCAACGTTTCCCATCAATATCAATGTTTTTCTTTTCATCCAACTTTATTTCATTTACTTTACCTTCTTTTGCTATGGAAAATTTAGATAAATTTAATTTGCCTTCGCCTTTTTTCTG
>JAKPAR010000103.1 GCA_029779375.1 Bacillota bacterium
AGAGGAGTATCAGCCAATAAAATCTTTTTTCAAAGGGGAACAAAAAAACATATGGGATAAAACACAACACTATATATCAATATATAATGAAAGTAAAAACTATATATTAAGTGAAGAAATAGAAGAAATAGTAGAAGATATGAAAAACATAGTAAACATGACAAGACCTTATAATAAAATAAAGGATTTACCAGAATTAAATGATAGATTTTTAGACATATATAATAATATTTTAGACGAAGAATTGGAACCTGTGAAAGAGGAGATTGAGCAGGCAAAGAGTAGGATTATGGAAGAATTAGAAAAGACAGGTTTAGAGGATGAGTTTGGATATAAATATAGAAATAGTTTTGATGATCTTATAAAAAGAGCTGAATCTTGTAACAATGTTGCAAAAGTAAATAGTTTTAAAATTGAAGCAGAGACTCTAAAAATGAGATATTTAAATGAAATAACTAAAGAAATAAAAAAGAGAATAGAAATAGACAAAGAAAATGAATCTGATGGAAAAGAAAATACAGGAGGAACAACAGTACCACCAGTTAAAGTACGAAAAATTATAAATATAAAAGACATCAATCCAATAAATTCATGGAAGATAGAAAAAAAAGAAGACTTAGATAAATATATAAATGAGCTAAAATCAAGAATTGAAAAAGAATTAGAAGAAAACACTATTTTAAGTATTGAGTTTTAGGAGGATAACAAATGGATAAAACAGCACTCAAAAATTTTTCTATATACTCAAGAGAAAAACTCATAAAGGATATAGAAACTAAAGCTAGACTTATAGGAATAACAGAAGAGGGTATTAATGACCCTCTTCCTGAGTCTACTGAAGACATGCTTATATTTGACATAGGGGAGATTGAACCTTATAGAATATATGGAGAAGATGTAAATAAGTATAAGAAGCTAGTAAAAGAACTAAGAAAAAGAGAAAAAGAATCAAATTATAAAACAGCATATAAAACCTTAGTAGAAGAAGTAGCATATACTTGGTTTAATAGAATAATTGCCATAAGATTTATGGAAGTAAACAATTATATGCCAGATAAGATGAGGGTATTATCTTCTGGTAAAGAAGGAGTAAAGGAACCTGAATTTATAACCTATTATAGAGATACTAATATAGGCATAACAGAAGAAGAATTTGAAAAACTAGATGAACTAAAACTAGATGGCAGTACCAAAGCTATGGACAAGATGTTTCAATTTATGTTCATAAAACAATGTAATGCATTAGGAAAACAGCTACCAGAATTATTTGAAAAAACAAATGACTACGCAGAACTATTATTAAACATATCTTATATCGACGAGAATGGAGTAGTCTATAAATTAATAGAAGAAATAGATGAAGACTATTTTAATATAGAAAAAACAGGACAGATAGA
>JAKPAR010000104.1 GCA_029779375.1 Bacillota bacterium
AGAGGAGTATCAGCCAATAAAATCTTTTTTCAAAGGGGAACAAAAAAACATATGGGATAAAACACAACACTATATATCAATATATAATGAAAGTAAAAACTATATATTAAGTGAAGAAATAGAAGAAATAGTAGAAGATATGAAAAACATAGTAAACATGACAAGACCTTATAATAAAATAAAGGATTTACCAGAATTAAACGATAGATTTTTAGACATATATAATAATATTTTAGACGAAGAATTGGAACCTGTGAAAGAGGAGATTGAGCAGGCAAAGAGTAGGATTATGGAAGAACTAGAAAAGACAGGTTTAGAGGATAAATTTGGATATAAATATAGAAATAGTTTTGATGATCTTATAAAAAGAGCTGAATCTTGTAACAATGTTGCAAAAGTAAATAGTTTTAAAATTGAAGCAGAGACTCTAAAAATGAGATATTTAAATGAAATAACTAAAGAAATAGAAGATATAATAGAAATAGACAAAGAAAATGAATCTGATGGAAAAGAAAATACAGAAGGAACAACAGTACCATCAGTTAAAGTACGAAAAATTATAAATATAAAAGACATTAATCCAATAAATTCATGGAGGATAGAAAAAAAAGAAGACTTAGATAAATATATAAATGAGCTAAAATCAAGAATTGAAAAAGAATTAGAAGAAAATACTATTTTAAATATTGAGTTTTAGGAGGATAACAAATGTATAAAACAGCACTCAAAAATTTTTCTATATACTCAAGAGAAAAACTCATAAAGGATATAGAAACTAAAGCTAGACTTATAGGAATAACAGAAGAGGGTATTAATGACCCTCTTCCTGAGTCTACTGAAGATATGCTTATATTTGACATAGGGGAGATTGAACCTTATAGAATATATGGAGAAGATGTAAATAAGTATAAGAAGCTAGTAAAAGAACTAAGAAAAAGAGAAAAAGAATCAAATTATAAAACAGCATATAAAACCTTAGTAGAAGAAGTAGCATATACTTGGTT
>JAKPAR010000106.1 GCA_029779375.1 Bacillota bacterium
CCTGGAATTTACGTAAAATAAATCATTTTGTCTCCAAAAACATGGTGATTTTCCCCTTATTACACAAATGCATCATAGCTCTAAAAACATAGTAGATGAAGATTCTATTTCTGAAAATCCATTCATCAAATAGAATCTATAAGCTGGGAAACCCTTTATAGTGTTCAATATAATACAATCAATATTTCTATCCCTCAATTCAAAAGTAATCTTTTTAATTAGTTCTCCTCCTATTCCTTTCCTTTGCATATCTGGTCGAATGCAAATATCTTCTATTCTGAAATAATCCTTCCCTATGGATGGAATTATAACCCCTACTACAAAACCAGCTATTTGACCTTTCTTCAATATAACCCATCCAATATACGTATTACCTGAAGTAAATTTATTCAAAAATACTTTCACTTTCTCAAAGTCATGATTCTCATTCCAAGGTTCCTTTGAATAAGCATCTATGAATATATTTGCACAAATCTCTATATCTTCTTTAAATAATTCTCTAACCAACAAACAAAATTGCACCTCACAAAATATCAAAGATATGAAGAATATATCTATACACTTTCATTAAGCAAAACCATATGTATATGGTCTTCCCATTTACCGTTTATTTTTAAATATTTATATGCCAGCCCTTCATTATAGAATCCCAGCTTTTCTACTACCCTTAGGGAAGGCTTGTTTCCAGGCATAATATTGGCTTCAATTCTGTGCAATCCAAATTCATTAAACATAATTTCAATTCCCTTTTGAATTGCCTCGGTCATATAGCCTTTATTAATCTCATCTTTATCCAGTTTGTACCCAAGATGACATGATAAAAATGCTCCCCATATAATATTGCTAAAACCAACTGTACCTATTATTTTACTGCTGTCTTCCTTCTTGAAAATCCATAACCTGAAAGACCTTTTATCATTAATATTAGAAAATTCATTTTCCAACTGTTCTTCCTGATATTGCTTTGTATAAAACTCCTTACTTCTCAATGGCTCCCACGGTTCTAAAAAAGACTTATTTCTTAAATAATAATCCAAAACCAATTGTGCATAGGACTTGTCCAATACCTTTAATACAAGCCTTTCGGTTTCATATACTTTCTGCATTATAACCTCCATGAAACATAAAATTCCAGTAATATCCATAGCCTTTACATGCACAGTCACTAAAAAGCACAAAATATTGAAAAAAAACAAGGCTAATATGTTTTCTCAGTTATAATTATATCAAATAAGTTCTGTGATTTATATGTAATAAAGTCTATAAACTCTTCTACCTTATGTGAGGATAAATCTTTTTTTTGTAAAACAGTAATTTTTTCCTTCCAGATTAAGATAAAGAAATCTTCTGTGATGAAAATACTATCTATTTCATCATAGCCAATTGTGGCATTCTGTGCCAATTGGACTTTATCATCAGAAAAAGTAACTGTAACTTTTCCTACAGGAATTTTATCATATTCATTTAATAGCTTTATTGCAGCTTTATCAAATGAAGTTAGCTTTTCCTTTTTTGGCTTCCTTCCATATCTGAAGTATAACACTCCAAAGCCAGCTGAAAACGCTCCTGCCAATAAAGGTATTAGCATTTCCTTAGGCTTTACCAAAGAAGGAATCAATAGAAAAAAACCTATAAGCATCAAGAATATCCCATACACCTTATATCTAATATAACGCTTTTCAAGTACTTCTTCGGAAGCTTTTTTCTTTGAGTTCATTTTGTCAATATATTTCCACATATTAGGATACTCTTTTCTTGAAATTAATTCTGTTCTTTTTTCCAATGCCTCGCTTACCTGCTGTTTGAATGATGCATCATTATATT
>JAKPAR010000139.1 GCA_029779375.1 Bacillota bacterium
CTCCTTATAAATACCCTTTTTAGCCTAATTTCTCATAGACAATTTTCAGTAGTTCTTCTTTTAATTCTTTTCCTTCTCCCAATATCCTATCTATTTCGTTTTGTATATTATCTACATATTCCTCATCTTTCAATCCACCAAGATTTATTTTTACATTGAGCAACGCTCCCTCTAATCCTGCATAAGCAAGTAACGCTCCTACGCCTACATCAGTTATTGCATTTTGATTTCCATACAATGCAAAGGTTTTCTGAAGTTTTAATACTTCCAAACACTCTTTTGCACACCCTAAAGGTACTTCTAAGGCTTCCTTAGTAGCATTTTCAATGGCTTCTTTTCTTGCATTTTTTTCTTCTTCTGTTTCCTTTGGCATCTTAAATGCAACCATGACTTTATTGAAAGATAAGGTATCTTCATCAACATAATTGTTAAGTCTCTCAATAGAAGCTTGAACTTTAACTAAATTTTCATTTAATTCATTTTTTTTATCTCCATCTAATTTTTCATAAGCTTTTCTACCAACAGTTAAATTTCCAACCATACTAGTCAAAGCGGCACCTAGGCTACCAACCAATGCAGAAACACTGCCGCCTCCTGGAGCGGGTTCATTGCTTGCAACTTGGCTTACAAAATCCTTTACATTTTTTTCAATTAACATAAAAACACCTCCTATAAATATTGCTTAAAAAATTATAGCATATTGGAAAATTATTGTCTACTTGTCTAAATAAACATAGACTATATAGTATACAAAAGGTATAAAAATTCCTCCACCTAAAATATTCCCTAATGTCACAGGAATTAAATTTCCTGTCCACATTTTGGGCCACGAAATATTTGCTCCTAAAAATTTCCCCAAAGGAATATAAAACATATTTGCTACACTATGTTCATATCCCATAAGTACAAAGAGCATTATAGGAAACCATATGGCAAGTATTTTTGAGCCAATATCTTTAGCTCCTGTAGCCATCCATACAGCTAATACAACTAAGATATTACACAAAAATCCCCTTATTAAAGCTTGACTGATTGACAAATTGGCTTTACCTATAGCTGTAGATACAGCTAATTCACTTATATTTTCATTTGCCAATCCAGTTTTAGAAATCAAAAATGCTAAAAATACAGAACCTATGAAATTGCCTACATAAACTATTATCCAATTTGAGAACATCTCTTTAAATGTAATTTTCTTATCTAATAGTGCCATTGTCATAAGATTATTTCCTGTAAACAATTCGCCACCAGCAATTATAACAAACATAAGACCTACTGGAAAAACTACAGCCCCCAAAAATTTCATAAGTCCCAAATCTAAATTACCCAAAGACTGCATGACAGTTAAACTTCCATAGGCACCAAAACCTATAAACATTCCTGCAAATATACTCAATAAAAGTTTTTCAAAAATTGATAATTTTCCTTTTTTAACTCCTGATTCAATAGTTTTTAGTGCTATTTCTCTTGGCGTAAGCATTAAAGGCCCCCCTTTTATCTAAACTTACATTATTGTACTATTGTATCATATCTTGGATTCAAAATCTTTAAGGGATTCTGAAACTTTTGAACTTAAAATAAACAATGCAATGAGGTTTGGAATGATCATCAATCCATTAAACATATCAGCAATACTCCAAACAAGTTCCACTTCCAAAATCGAACCAAATACTACAAACAAAAGCACTATTATTCTATAATATTTTATTCCGCCTTTTCCAAATAAAAATCTTATATTTGCTTCTCCAAAAAAATACCAACCAATAATAGTAGAAAAAGCAAAGAAAAATAAACTTATAGCTATAAATGGATTCCCATATTTCCCAAACCCTGCTGTGAAAGCCATTTGAGTAAGTTCTGGCCCTGTAGCTCCAGAAGTATAAACTCCCGTAGTTATTATTACAAGAGCCGTCATTGTACAAATGACTACAGTATCTATAAAAACACCTACCATAGCAACAAGACCTTGTTCTCCAGGATGATTCACCTTTGCTACTGCATGAGCATGAGGTGTGGAACCCATTCCAGCTTCATTTGAAAATAGTCCTCT
>JAKPAR010000395.1 GCA_029779375.1 Bacillota bacterium
AAACATTAAATATGAAGTAGTGGCAGTTGGATGGGAAGCTAATAAGACTTTAAGGGAATTAGGACATTGCACTTTAAAGTTTAAAAATTCTAATACTGCTGATTTGCCAGGGGTTATAAATTTAAGAGGGGAAGAATTAAAAGAAATAAAAATAGGAGAGACCATTTCTATATACTAAATAGATGTATCTCCCCAAAAAATAAAATAAAAAAATGTGTTTGTAAGTATATTATATCCAAAAACTAAAGATAAAGAAATCCAAAATTTTGGATTTCTTTATCTTTATTCTTATTCTAAATCCAATATTTAATAAATATAAATAAAAAAGCTTCTATTTTCAATACAATTCAAGAAATTTAATATTAAGAAAAATTAAAATTTTTTCACAGTTTATAAAAAAGAAAGCTGAATAGCTATTGACTATTTAGGTATGTAATATTATAATCAATTTGAAATAAATTTAATAGCATGAAATAAATTTCAGATACATCATTAAAATATTCAAAAAAAGTGGGAGGAATAAAAATGTTAGGACTTAATACTAAACTTGCCAAGTTGGAAGAAGAAGGTAAAACCATTAGAGTTGGACTGGTTGGAGCTGGTCAAATGGGCAAAGGAATGGTTAGCCAAATGAAATTAATGAGAGGAATGACTCCATCATTAGTAGTAGATATAAATCTTGACAATGCTGTGGAATCATTTGTATTAGCTGGGATAAGTAAAGATGATATAGTTGTTGCTAAAACTCTAGAAGAGGTAAATGTGGCAATGGAACAAGGAAAATATGTAGCTGCAGAGGATTTTGAATTTGCAGTCAAAGCAAATCTTGTGGATGCAGTAGTTGATGCAACTGGTGTTCCAGACATTGGAGCAAAATTAGCCATAGATTCTATTTTCAATAAAAAGCATATTGTTATGCTAAATGTAGAGGCGGACGTAGTAGTTGGGCCAATACTTAACAAGATGGCTATAAATTCAGGAGTAGTATATACTGGGACTGCTGGAGATGAGCCAGGAGCTGTTAAAGAATTATATGATTTTGCGGATGCTGCTGGATTTGATATATTAGCTATTGGAAAAGGGAAAAACAATGCTGTAGATTTGGAATCAACTCCAGATAGTGTTCGTGAACAAGCTTTAAAATCAGGAGTTAGTCCTAAAATGCTTACTTCTTTTAAAGATGGAACAAAGACTATGGTTGAAATGACTTGTATGGCCAATGCAACTGGGTTCATTCCAGATGTAAGGGGTGGTCATGCTCCAGTGGCTAAAGTTGATGAATTGCCAAAAATATTTAGATTGAAGAGTGAAGGCGGAATTTTAAATCAATACAAGATTGTTGAATATGTAAACGGAATTGCTCCTGGAGTATTCATAATTGTTACAAGTAAATTGCCACAGGTACATCATGAAATGCAGTATTTAAGCATGGGTGAAGGTCCCAATTATGTATTATATCGTCCTTATCATTTAACGAGTCTTGAAACACCTCTAACAGTAGCTAAGGCAGTTCTTGACAATGAACCAACAATCATACCTATGGATGGAAAGCCAACAGCTGAAACTATAGCTATAGCTAAAAAGGATTTGAAAGCTGGGGAAAAATTAGATGGAATAGGTGGTTTCACAGTATATGGCAGTATAGAAACTTATGAAAAAGCAAGAAAGGAGAATCTAGTACCTCTTGGATTAATAAACAAAAATACTGTTATGAAAACTAATGTCCAAAAAGGTCAAGCAATTACTTATGATATGGTTGAACTAGATAAAACTACTTTAATATATAAACTTAGAGAATTACAAGAACATGTTATAGGATAAAAACACAATAGTATAAAAAAGGCTTCCATTGGAAGCTTTTTTTATGCCTTACTTTCAGAAAAAAGTGGTTGAATTAGTAAGCTATTGCGGTATATATAGTTACAAAGTATGGTACAATTAGTTATAGTGTGGATTTTTATGTT
>JAKPAR010000158.1 GCA_029779375.1 Bacillota bacterium
TACTTTCTATAAAATATCATTAAGATTCACTTAAACTTCTAAAGAATATCTTAGAAATTGATTAAACAAGTCCAACAATATTTTTGGGATTGTTTAAAATATAATATAAAAATGTTGGGTAAAAATGGAATATCCTAGAATTAAAATCAATTTAGAGAAAGTTAAAAAAAATACAGAGACAATAGTTAATAAATGTGATAAATTAGGTATAAATGTTGCTGGAGTAACGAAAGTTTTTTGTGCTGATCCTAAAATAGTAAAAGCTTATATAGATGGTGGAGTTAACTATTTAGCAGATTCTAGAATTGAAAATTTAATGAAATTAAAAGATATAGATATACCTAAAATATTGTTGCGATTACCTATGATTAGTGAGGCTGAAGAAGTAGTTCAATATGCAGATATATCTTTGAATTCTGAAATAGAAACTATAAAAGCTCTTTCAAAAATTGCTATGAGAAAAAATAAAATTCACAAAATTATTTTGATGATTGATTTAGGAGATTTAAGGGAAGGACTTTTTAAAGATGAAGACATATACACTACTGTAGGTGAAGTACTAAAGCTTGAAGGGATTAAACTTATAGGAATAGGTACAAATTTGACTTGCTATGGAGGAGTAATTCCAAGGGAAGAAAATTTAAGTAGATTGGTTGAATTGAAAAAGTCTATATCTAGAAAATATGGAATTGAATTAGAAATTATATCTGGAGGGAATTCTAGCAGTTTACATCTTGTGTTTGAAAACAAAATACCTAAAGGAATAAATCAACTTAGATTGGGTGAATCATTGGTACTTGGAAGAGAAACTGCCTTTGGAAATAGAATAGAGGGAACTTTTGACGATGCCTTTATATTGGAAGTAGAAGCTATAGAGCTTAAAGAAAAGCCTTCAGTGCCCATTGGAGAGATAGGAATGGATGCTTTTGGGAATAAACCTGAATTCATTGATAGAGGAATTAGAAAGAGAATGATATGTGCTATTGGAAAGCAAGATATAGATTTAGGGGATATATTGCCTTTAGATGAAGATATAATAATTTTAGGGGGAAGTAGCGACCACTTGCTATTAGATGTAACTGATAGTAAAATAGAATATAAAGTCGGAGATAAAATAAATTTTAAACTAAAATATGGAGGAATACTTAAAGCTATGACCTCTATATATGTAAAGAAAATATATGTTTAAAGCGAATTAGGTGATTAAATGGATTTATTTAGCTACAGTATGGAAAGACAATTGAAAAGGGAAGCACCTCTTGCTGAAAGAATGAGGCCTACAACATTAGAAGAATTTGTTGGTCAAGAGCATGTGCTGGGAGATGGAAAGTTTTTAAGAAGATCAATTAGTGCAGATAGACTTCCTTCTATGATATTATATGGTCCTCCTGGAACTGGGAAAACTACATTGGCTATGATTGTTGCCAACACTACAAATATGAAATTTGAGAAACTAAGTGCCGTTACATCTGGAGTGAAGGATATTAGACTTGTTACGGAAAGAGCAGAAGAAGAATTGAAAATGCATGGCAATAGGACTATATTGTTCATTGATGAAATTCACAGATTTAATAAATCTCAACAAGATGCACTATTACCTTTTGTTGAAAAAGGTATAATAATACTTATAGGTGCGACTACAGAAAATCCTTATTTTGAAGTAAATAAAGCACTTCTTTCTAGAACTGTAATCATAAAGATGGAACCCTTAAAAAGGGATGATTTAAAAAAACTTATTTTAAGGGCTTTAAATGACAGTGAAAAAGGTCTTGGAAAATTCAATGTAAATATAGATGAAGAAGCAATAGAATGTCTTGTAGATATAGCAAATGGAGATGCAAGGGTAGTGCTAAACTCTTTAGAGTTAGCGGTTTTAACAACTGAAAGTGATGTAAACAATACGATTTATATAGACAAAGATACCATAATTAATTCAATTCAGACGAAAGGAATTAAATATGACAAAAGTGGGGATGAGCACTATGATACAATTTCCGCTTTCATAAAAAGTATGAGGGGTTCAGATCCAGATGCTACTTTGTATTGGTTAGCAAAGATGATAGAAGCCGGAGAAGATCCAAAGTTTATAGCAAGGCGCATTATCATATGTGCCTCTGAAGATGTTGGGAATGCCGATCCTCAAGCACTTTCTATAGCTGTATCTGCTTTTCACGCAGTTGAAATAGTTGGGATGCCTGAAGGAAGAATTCCTTTAGCCCAAGCAGCTCTGTATATAGCTTGTGCACCTAAAAGCAATGCTTCTTATCTAGGAATAAATAAAGCTTTGTCAGATGTTAGGAACAATGAGATAGGAGGAGTTCCCAAACATTTAAAAGATGCTAGTTACAATGGAGCTAAAAATTTTGGCTATGGTCTTCAGTACAAATACCCTCATGATTATCCTAATTCTTTTGTTGTGCAACAATATTTACCTGATGAATATAAAGATAAAATTTATTATAATCCTACTAAAAATGGTTATGAAAAAATTATTAGTGAAAGATTGCATGAACTATTTGACAAAAATGAATAATAAAACTATAATGATGATAATAATAGTTTAAAGACAGTGAAGGGAAGAGTAGGTATAGTTGAAGTTATAGCGATTCGGTGATGGTGGAAGACCGATACTTAGGCTATATTGAAGAACATCCTAGAGTCTCTAACCGAAATTTTTAGAGTAGGCTTAGACGGATTCACACCGTTATATGTGATAGGTATATAGAAAAGTACCAAAATTAAGTGGCTATTTATGTAGCAATTAGGGTGGCACCGCGAACCTTTCGTCCCTTTAGAAGGATGAAAGGTTTTTTTGTACATTTTTATGAGAGGAGAGATAAAATGGAAAAACTTACTGTAAAAGAAATTTATAGAGAAACGGAAAAATATCTAAATAAGGATGTAAAAATTGAAGGATGGGTGAGAACTTTAAGGAGTTCTAAAGTATTTGGTTTTATTGAAGTTAATGATGGAACTTTTTTCAAGAACATTCAGGTTGTATTTGATGAAAATATGGAAAATTTTAAAGATATTTGCAAACTTCCTATTAGTTCATCTATAGTAGTTGAAGGGAAATTAGATCCAACTCCTGAAGCTAAACAGCCTTTTGAAATTAAAGCGACTAATATTTTAGTGGAGGGCTATTCTAACAATGATTATCCACTGCAAAAGAAAAGACATTCTTTTGAATATTTGAGAACAATAGCTCATTTAAGGCCTAGAAGCAATACTTTTTCTGCAGTATTTAGAGTGAGGAGTTTAGCTGCATATGCAATACACAAATTTTTCCAAGAAAGAGGGTTCGTCTATGTCCACACTCCTATAATTACAGCAAGTGATGCTGAAGGAGCAGGAGAAATGTTTAGAGTCACTACTTTGGATTTAGAAAATTTGCCATTAGATGAGAACAAAAAAGTTGATTTTAAAGAAGATTTTTTTGGAAAAGAAACTAATTTAACAGTTAGTGGTCAGTTGGAAGCAGAAGCTTATGCACTAGCTTTTAGAAATGTATATACTTTTGGCCCAACATTTAGAGCAGAAAATTCAAATACTGCAAGACATGCGGCAGAATTTTGGATGATAGAACCTGAAATTGCATTTGCAGATCTTCGTGATGATATGAACTTGGCAGAAGATATGATGAAATATGTTATAAATTATTGTTTGGAAAATGCA
>JAKPAR010000397.1 GCA_029779375.1 Bacillota bacterium
TGATTTAGTAGACAATGTGACTATGGAAAGTTTCAAAGCAGGAAAATGTGCGGCAAAATATGTAAAAGGTGAATTAAAAAAAGAGGCAAAGACAATTGAAACTATTCCTGGAGAAGGAATTAGATATATAGTGCCTCAAAAGATAAGAGTAGAAAATGTAGAAGATGGTATAAATTTATTTATGAGAGTTACAGAGATATATAAAAATTCTAAATTAGTTGTAAAGAAGAATGATACTGTTTTAAAAGAAATAAAAAAGATACAATTAACTCCTGGAGAAATGGAAGAAATAATATTAGATGGAGAAATGCTTAAATGTAAAGATATAGACAATTTGACAGTGTATGTAGAAAGTGAGGTGTAGGATATGGAACAATATGAAAAAACATGTATAGTATGTCCAAGGGGATGTAGGCTTACTATAACCAAAGATGATACCAAAGGGGGATATGTTGTAGAAGGAAATACTTGCAAAAGAGGAGAAGAATATGGAATAAAAGAAGTTACAAATCCTACTAGAGTTTTGACAAGCACTGTAAAATTAAAAAACAGTTTCCATAAGAGATTGCCTGTAGTCACCAAAGGAAGCATACCCAAAGGTAAAATTTTTGATTGCATGAAAGTCATAAACAAAGTCGAAATAGAGCCTCCTATTAGAGAAGGCGATATTGTCATTGAAAATATTTTAAATACAGGCATAGACCTTATAGCCTCTCGAAGTATAGAAGTATAGGAAATATTGTTTTTAAAAATTTTTTCAAACCTTAGTCATTTAGGCTAGGGTTTTTCATTTTCACTTATTTAATATACATATTTTTCAATGAATGTTTATTTTAGAGACAATATAGTATATAATAAAAATATAAAATACACAACTTTGCTTTGGACGGTGAAAGATGAAATACAAAAATGGCTTATAAAAATATAAAACAGGAGGTGAATACTATGGATAATGAAGAAAAATTATTTGAACTGATGACTAAAATGTATAACGAAGTGCAAAAAGAATTTGCAAATTTTAGGGG
>JAKPAR010000179.1 GCA_029779375.1 Bacillota bacterium
TCCATCCCAGAGCAAATTGCTGTTGAGTGAGCTTTTTAGCTAACTAGGGTGGCAACGCGGGATACAAACTCTCGTCCCTATATATTGGGATTGAGAGTTTTTTATTTTTAAAAATATGAATAGGAGGGTTGAAAATGTTAGATATCAAAAAGATAAGGAACAATCCTGATTGGGTAAAAGAGCAAATTGGCAAAAGAAGTGGAGAATATGATATTGATAAGGTTCTCGAACTAGATGAAAAGAGAAGGAACCTGCTTGTACAGGTTGAAGAGATGAAAGCAAAGCAAAATCAAGTATCTAAAGACATTCCTAAAATGAAAAAAGAGGGAAAGGATACCTCTGATTTAGTTTTGGAAATGAGAAATTTATCTGACAAAATAAAAGATATGGATGCAGAAGTAAAGGAAATAGATAAGGAACTTAGGGATGCTATTTTGAGAATTCCAAACATACCAAATGAAAAAGTAATTGTAGGTAAAAGTGATGAAGAAAATGTAGAATTGAGAAAATGGGGTGAACCTACTTCTTTTTCTTTTGAACCTAAGGCACATTGGGATTTGGGTGTAGATTTAGGTATATTTGACTTTGAAAGAGCTGCAAAAATTACAGGAGCAAGATTTAGCATATTTAAAAACAAAGGAGCTTTACTTGAAAGGGCACTTATAAACTTTATGCTAGATTTACACACCATAGATCAAGATTATGTAGAAATCGCACCACCTTTTATGGTGAACAGAGACAGTATGACAGGAACTGGGCAATTACCTAAATTTGAAGAAG
The DNA here is from genome assembly GCA_029779375.1 of Bacillota bacterium. Lineage (GTDB taxonomy): Bacteria > Bacillota > Clostridia > Tissierellales > Sporanaerobacteraceae > Sporanaerobacter. The sequence continues at coordinate 781 of JAKPAR010000179.1, forward strand.
ATGCCTTTTCTATACCAAGCAAAGACTATTTTTTAGTGCCTACAGCAGAAGTGCCAGTGACAAATCTTCATAGAGATGAAATACTTGAAGAAGAAATGCTTCCTATATTTTATACAGCCTATACACCATGCTTTAGACAAGAAGCAGGTTCTGCTGGCAGGGATACAAGAGGGCTTATAAGAAATCATCAATTTGACAAAGTAGAACTAGTTAAATTTGTTAAACCTGAGAATTCTTATGATGAACTTGAAAAGTTGACAAGTGATGCTGAAGAAGTTTTAAAAAGATTAGGAATTCCTTATAGAGTAGTCATGCTATGTACAGGAGATTTAGGTTTTTCGTCTGCTATGACTTATGATATTGAAGTTTGGATGCCAAGCTACAATAGATATGTAGAAATTTCTTCTTGCAGCAATTTTGAAGATTTTCAAGCTAGAAGGGCCAATATTAGATATAGAAGAAAGGACAATGGGAAACTTGAATATGTTCATACATTAAATGGTTCTGGGTTGGCAGTTGGAAGAACTTGTGCAGCATTAGTTGAAAATTATCAACAGGAAGATGGCTCTATACTTATTCCAGATGCACTTAAACCTTATATGAAAGGATTAGAAAAAATAAGTAAATAGATTTGATGAATATGAGTTAGGTATAATATTTATTATTCCTGACTCATAATAAGTTTTTGAAGGGTTTTTTTTAGTTTTGGAGAATAGTCATATTTATCAGGGGGGTAGATATTTTGGGAAAAAGAAAATTTGTTTTTATTTTATTTCTATTAGCCATTTCTTTGGCTTTATCTAGTTGTGGGATTGGTACTACTAAAAATCATCCTACATTGCTTACAGAAGATTACAATGGGCTTAAAATAGATAGTTTAAATAAATACACAATAGAAGTAGAATTAAATACTGAAGAAAAAACTTATTCAGGAAAGCAGTGGATTAATTATGTAAATAATACTGGAGTAGAATTATCAGAAATATTTATTCATTTGTACCCAAATGCTTTTAAAACAAAAGCAACAGCTCCATTTTTTGCTGAGTCTATTAAAATGACTTATCCAGATGGCTTTAAGCCTGGATTTATTGATATAGAAAATTTAAAAGTAGATAAAAGAAAAGTGGATTATGACATAGGCAGTGAGGGAGATACTGTTTTACATATAGAACTAAAATCTCCCCTAAAGCCAGGGGAAAAAACAGAGATATATTTAGAATATGAAGTACAGCTTCCGCCAGCTCAAGACAGATTTGGGTATGGGGAAAATACATTTAATTTAGGAAATTGGTATCCTATAGTATGCGTATATGATGAAGATGGCTGGAATACAGATCCATATTATATATTGGGGGACCCTTTTTATAGTGATACTAGTAATTATAAAGTGAGAATTATAGCTCCTAAAGATATTATAATTGCATCAAGTGGGAATATATTGAAAGAGAAAGTTAAGGCAGATAAGAAAATTTGGGATATTGAAGGGAAACTTATAAGGGACTTTGCTTGGGTGGCTAGTGATAAATTCAAAGTTTTAGAAGGAGAAGTGGAGGGTACTCAAATAAAAGCCTATTTTTTAGAAGACTATCCAAGTACAAATGAATTTGCATACAATACCATAGAAAATTCAATCAAAACTTTTAATAGAATATTTGGTAAATATCCGTATGGACAGTATAGTGTAGTAGCTACCAATTTTTCTGGAGGTATGGAATATCCAGGGATAGTGTTTATAGGTAAACAATTCTATAATAATTATTCGAGGAATGATTTGGAAAATGTAATAGTGCATGAAACAGCTCATCAATGGTGGTATGGCGTTGTAGGTAATGATGAAATAGATGAAGCTTGGCTAGATGAATCTTTGGCTACTTATTCTGAAACTGTATATATAAGTGAAATATATGGAGAAGAAATGGCTGAAAATTTTTATGAACAAACTGTAGAGGATGCTTATACTTATGGAAAAGAGTTATATGATTTTGATGAAGTCATGTTAAAACCTTTGAGTAAATTCCAAAGTTGGGCAGACTACGGATCTTTAGTTTATTCAAAAGGGGCTATGTTTTTAAATGAAATAAAAGATGATTTTGGAAAAGAAATTTTGTATGATATATTAAATAAGTATTATCATGAATATAGATTTTTAAATGCAAAATCAGCGGATTTCATAAGAGTTTGTGAGGAAGTTACAAATACAAGTTTTGAGGATAAAGCAAAAGAATGGTTTTATGGGAATAAATAAAGTGGAGGATTTTCCTCCACTTTATCGATTACTATTTTTTACAACCCCAATTACAGCTACTAAATAGGATAATTAGTAGAAGGAAGAAGAATAGCAAACTTGTATCATCATAGCAACCCCAACGATTTGTATCTGCCATAACAAAACCTCCTTATTAAGCTTTTAATTTTGCCTAATACATTATATAAATCTTGATTTAAATTTGTTACAAAAAAGTGTGTTTTTTCGGCATATGTTTCCTTACGATGTTAAAATTGCCAATGCCAATAAAGAACGGGTAGAAGGATATCTTGAGTTGACTTTTTGCTGGAAATCATTTAAAATATATAGTTGTCTAATATGTGCATCCGTAGCTCAGTAGGATAGAGCAGCGCCCTCCTAAGGCGTGTGTCGGGGGTTCGATTCCTCTCGGGTGCACCATTTTTTAAATTTGGTGAATGTTATGGATGAAGTATATATGAGCATTGCATTAGAAGAAGCATATAAAGCTTATAGCACCTTGGAAGTACCGGTAGGTGCTATTGTTGTTCATGATGGGAAAGTTATAGCAACAGGATACAATATGAGAGAGGCCCTAAAAGATCCTACTGCCCATGCTGAAATGATTGCCATAAAAAAGGCCAGTGAATATTTAGGTGGTTGGAGACTTATAAACTGTACTATGTATGTGACCATAGAGCCTTGTCCCATGTGTGTAGGAGCAATACTTAATTCTAGGATAGAAAGATTAGTTATAGGTGCAAGGGACTATAAAATGGGATGCTGTGGTACAGTAGTGGATTTAGTCAATCAGCCAAGCTTCAACCATAGTGTAGATGTGACTTTTGGTGTATTGGAAGATGAATGTTCAAGTATTATGAAAAAATTTTTTAAGAATTTAAGACAAAAATAAATTTTGGAGAGATGTCCGAGAGGTTGAAGGTGGTGGTCTCGAAAACCGCTGTGCAATAAATTGCACCGAGGGTTCGAATCCCTCTCTCTCCGCCATATATCAATATATACAACACTTTAATAGTGTTGTTTTTTTATGCAAAAATCAATTATGATGACCAGCTGCTGACATAGGTGGGCATCAGGATTTTTCTTAAAATAATATATTGTTTTTGAATCCTGGTCACGCTATAATGTACAAAATAGAAAGGGGTGTATTTAATGACACTATGTAATTTATTGTATGATATTTTAAGTAAGGTAGAAAAAGAAAAAGGGAATTTTGGTGAAAAAGAGATAGTAGAAGAAAGAGTAAATTATATATTAAAAAATAGTAGTTTGATATACGACAATGATGGTTTATACATAACAAGTTCTTCAAAGTTGGGTATAGAACTTTGGAAAGATATAGAATTAGAGCTACCAAAATATTTATTATTTATTCTAGATAGTGCCTATAAAGAATGGGAACTGAAAACTGTTACTAGCATAGAAGATATAGAATATGAGTTGAATTATTTAGAAGACTTTGAATTTGCAGTTGCAATTATCGATGGGGTTATAAGAGAGTTTAATCTTATAGAAGATACATTTTTTAGTAGAGTTATTTGGGAAGACCCAATTTTTAAAATAGAGTTTAAAGAAAAACAGGAAGATAAAGTAAAATCAATATATGGAACAAAAAAATTAGAAGAAGAAATAGTAGAGTTAGTAAGAGATAAAAATATAAAAGATATACAAGTAATTAATATAGCAGAAGGTATGTATGAACATTTTTATGTAAAAGGAGTTATATATAGTACTTCTGAAAACAATTTACCCTTAGAAGTGTTTTGGGGTAAAAGTGAGGTGTCTTTTTCATATTTAGAAGAAGATGAATAAATTTTTTAAATTAATTGAATTAAGTGATAGCAATAATTTGAGAGGTTTTATACCTCTCTTTTTTTATAGTAACAAAAAAGAAAATGGACATAAATGAAAAAAATACTACAGTAAAAAAATATATATAATAGGAGGTGATAAAAATGTCTGCAATCAGGGCAGTATTAAAAACAGTAGCATTAGAAAAAACAAGAAGAGAAATAGAAACATGGCTTAAATTACAGCTTCAGATACCAATGTTGGATTTATTAGACACAGATAGAACATTCATACATAGAAAACATCTAACAACT
>JAKPAR010000216.1 GCA_029779375.1 Bacillota bacterium
CTCCTTGTACTATGTTTACTTTGTCCTTTTTTTCATATATTTCTTCTACAAAACTATTCCATTCATTGCAGGATGGACATTTACCCAGCCATTTAAAAGTTTCATATCCGCAATTTTGACACACAAATTTAGTTTTAGTCTTCGCCATAGCACCACTCCTCATCAATTGCTATCAACTATATCCTACTATATTTCTTCTAGAAATAAAAGAACCTATATCTAAGATACAGGTTCTTTATTAAATAAGAGTTTATCATCTTTAAAGTCAATAAATATATTGTCATCTCTAGACACATTGCCTTTTAGTATTTCTTCTGCCAATTGATCTTCTATCATCTTGGTTATAGTTCTTTCTAGAGGTCTAGCTCCATAAACTGGATCAAATCCTTTTTTACTAATATATTTTTTAGTATCTTCACTAACATTGATACTTATATCCATCTTCTTAAGTCTCTTTTCTAAATCTTTTATCATGATATCTACAATTTCACTTATATTTTCTTCGCTCAAAGGATGGAATACAATAATCTCGTCAACTCTATTTAAAAACTCAGGTCTAAATGTTCGTTTCAATTCCTCTGTAACATTTTCTTTTATTTTTTCATATTCTTCTTTTTCTTCGTCTTTTCCAGATGAAAATCCTAATACATTTTGCTTTTTAAGAGTCGTAGCTCCTACATTAGATGTCATAATTATAACTGTATTTTTAAAATCTACAGTTCTTCCCTTGGAATCTGTAAGTCTTCCATCATCTAATATTTGAAGCAATGCATTGAATACATCTGGATGTGCTTTTTCTATTTCGTCAAATAGAACTACAGAATATGGTCTTCTTCTAACCAATTCTGTCAATTGACCTCCTTCATCATATCCTACATATCCTGGTGGAGAACCAATAAGTTTAGACACAGAATGCTTTTCCATATATTCAGACATATCTATACGTATCATAGCATCTTCATCGCCAAATAATGCTTCCGCTAGTGCCTTTGCAAGATAAGTTTTCCCAACTCCAGTTGGCCCTACAAATATAAAAGTTCCTACAGGCTTTTTAGGATCCTTAAGACCTACTCTAGCCCTTCTTACCGCACTTGCTACAGCCTCAACAGCTTGATTTTGCCCTATAACTCTTTCATGAAGTATTTCTTCTAAATTTAGAAGCTTTTGACTTTCTTCAGTAGTCATCTTTGTTACAGGCACACCAGTCCAATTTGATACAACCTTAGCTATTTCTTCGTATTTAACTTCCAAAGTTGTAGATTTCTTTTCTTGCTCCCATCTAACCTTTTCATTCCTTAATTCTTCCTTAAGTTCCTTTTCCCTATCCCTTATTTTAGCAGCCTTTTCGTAATTTTGAGTATTTATAGCCTCTTCCTTTTCCTTAGCCAATTCTTCAAGCTTTTCTTCAATTGTCTTTAAATCTTCAGGTACTGTAATAGACTTTAATCTCACCATAGAAGCAGCTTCATCTATTAAATCTATAGCCTTATCTGGTAAAAATCTATCTGTAATATATCTGTTTGAAAGCTCTGCTGCTGCACGAATAGCTTCATCTGTAATATTAACTCTATGATGAGCTTCATATCTGTCTCTTAAGCCTTCTAAAATCTTTATAGTATCTTCCACAGTAGGTTCTTCTACCATGATAGGTTGAAGTCTTCTTTCTAGTGCTGAATCTTTTTCAATATATTTTCTATACTCATCTATAGTAGTTGCACCAATAACTTGAAGTTCTCCTCTTGCAAGAACAGGTTTCAATATATTTGAAGCATCTATAGCTCCTTCTGCTGCACCTGCTCCAACTATTGTATGCAATTCATCTATAAATAAAATTACATTCCCAGATTCATTTATCTCTTTCATTACAGCCTTAAGTCTTTCCTCAAACTCTCCTCTGTACTTAGCTCCTGCAAGCATACTTGGCAAATCCAACGCAACAACCCTTTTATCTTTAATTATTTCTGGCACTTCGCCCTCTACAATTTTTTGTGCCAAACCTTCAGCTATAGCAGTTTTTCCTACTCCAGGTTCTCCAATCAAACAAGGATTGTTTTTGGTCCTTCTACTTAACACCTGTATAACTCTTTCAATCTCTTTTGTTCTACCTATAACAGGATCTATTTTGCCTTCTTTAGCCAAAACATTTAAATCTCTACTGTATTTATCTAAATTTGGTGTAGTACCTTCTGTTTCACCTTGGCTAGATTTTGAATAATTTTCTTTTAGCATTTCTATGACATTTGATTTAAGTCTTTCAATATCAACTCCAAGATTTCTTAAAACAGCTATTGCTACACCTTCTCCTTCTCCAATAAGACCTAAAAGTATATGCTCTGTACCAATATAATTGTTTCCTAAATTTCTAGCCTCTAAAAAACTTAACTCAAATACCTTTTTAGTTCTAGGAGTAAAACCCAATATTTCAGTCTCATAATTCCCGTATCCAACCATATTTACTACTTGTTGTCTAGATGTCTCTAAATCTACTCCTTCATTAGCTAATGCCTTAGCTGCAATACCTTCACCTTCAGCAATAAGACCTAGTAGCAAATGTTCAGTTCCTACATAATTGTGTTTAAATCTCTGTGCTTCTTCTTGAGCCAATAGTATAGATTTTTGTGCTTTTTCTGTAAACCTGCCAAACATCGCCATTATATTCCTCCTCTTCTAAATTCTTTCCCTTATCAATTCGGCTCTCTTTATATCTCTATTTTCTGCAGTCAAATCAGTTCCGAAATATTTTTGTAGACTTGCAGGCTGAATAAGTATCATCAGTTTATTTATCTCTTTAGATTGTATATCTTTAATTATACCCATTTCTATTCCCATTTTTACATCCGAAAGAAGAGACATTGCTTCTTTAGATGAAAGAATTCTTGAATATTTAAGAGTACCCATAGATCTAAATACCTTATCTTCTATTTCAATTTGCCTTGTATTAAGCAATTTATTTCTAACTTCTCTTTCTTTATCTGCTATTTGAATAATGACATTCTTAAGCTTTTGAATAATTTCCTCTTCTGTTTCTCCTAATGTAGTTTGATTAGATATTTGAAAAATATTTCCCAAAGCACTAGTTCCTTCTCCATAAAGCCCTCTAACGGTAAGTCCTATTTGGCTTAATGCTTGATAAATATTGTTCATATATCCTGTAAAAACTAGCGAAGGCAAATGTATCATAACAGAAGCTCTCATACCGGTTCCTGTGTTTGTAGGACAAGAAGTAAGATAACCAAATTTTTCGTCAAAAGCGAAATCCAAACTTTCTTCAAGAATATCATCTATATTGTTAGCTGTGCTCCACAATTCTTCCAAATTTAATCCTGATGAAAGACATTGTATTCTTAGATGATCTTCTTCATTAATCATAATAGTGACGCTTTCATCATTTTTTAAAAGAAAACTAGCCTTTTCTTGATTTTGTACAAGATTTGGGCTAATTAAATGTTCTTCTATAAATACATTCTTTTCTAAAACAGAAAGATCATTTAATCTATAAAATTTATAATCATTAAAGCTATCAGTTTTTTTTGCTACATTTAATATTTTTAAACTTATATCTTCTGCTTCTTGTCTACTCATTATTTGAGGAAATTTGAAATTTTCTAAGTTCCTAGCAATTCTCACTCGACTACTAATGACCACGTCATTTTCTGCTCCACTGTCATCTAGCCATCTCATAATTTTTATCACCTCTAATTACTTTCAATTTGTTTTTGAAGAGATTTTATTTTATCTCTAACTTCTGCAGCCTTCTCAAACTCTTCATTTTTAATTAAAACATCTAACTGACTCTTAAGTTTACTAATTTCCTTTTTTATACCAATAGCTCCTCCAGCTCTTTTAGGTATTTTCCCTATATGAGTATCATGTCCATGAACTTCTTTTAACAGTGGTATAAGTTTTGATTTAAAAGACTCATAACAATGAGAACAACCAAATTTACCTGATTGTTTGAAACTTGAATAACTCATACCGCATACATCACATTTTATATCAACAGTTTCTTCTTTAAGTGGCTCTCCTTGTATATTATCTATAAGCCCTGTTAAAAATTTATGAAATGAAAAAGTTGTATCAAAATCAAATTCTTTATGTTTCTTTGCACATTCATCACAAAGATGAAGTTCAGTTATATTTCCATTAACTATTTTTGTAAAATGCATAGTCGCAGGATTTTTCCCACATTCTTGACATAACATAATATCACTCCTATTCTTTCAACAAAATCAACAACATATTCTTTAAAATATCAGCCCTCAATACATTCCTATTGCTAGCAGAAGAAAGTGCTCTATCTCCAACAGCTACTTTCATCAAATTTCCTTCTCTTTCTGTTATAACGCCCTCTTCCATAAGACTATTTATTATACTATAGGCTTTTGTTTTAGTGATAGAATCTCCTATTGTATTTATAATCAAATCATTAATATCATCATCATCATCTATTCCTACCTTCACAATTCTTATATACCCACCTCCACCCCTTCTACTCTCAACATAATACCCCATATATGGAGTAAATCTAGTTGTAAGCACATAGTTGATTTGAGAAGGAGCGCAATCAAAATAATCCGCCAATTCATTTCTCTGAATTTCCACAATACCATCTTCAGCTTCTTCTAAAAGCTCTTTTATAAACTCTTCTATTATATTGCTCAATCTTGGCATTTTTACACACCTCTTTTGACTTTGACTTTCTTTGTCCTTCTAAATAGATTTTTACTTATATTCATACATTTTTCAATAGGCATTTAAAGGTATAAAAGAAGGTACCATGAAAATACATGATGTTTCTTCATATATTCTCTTGATACCTTACTATTTCTCTATTTTTCTCAATAAACTTTTCTTCTTATTTTCAACTATTTTTATTCTTTTTCAGCTTTTGCTTCTTCTATTATTTTTTCGCTTATATTTGATGGAACTTCTTCATATCTTGCAAATTCCATTCTAAAACTTCCTCTAGCTTGAGTCATACTTCTAAGATCAATAGCGTATTTAAACATTTCTGCCATGGGAGCTTCAGCCATAACAAGTTGTAAGCCATCTTCTTGTTGTTCCATTCCAAGGATTCTTCCTCTACGTTTGTTCATATCTCCCATTATATCTCCCATATACTCTTCTGGTATAAGTATTTCTACCTTCATGATTGGTTCTAAAAGAACAGGTTTTGCTGCCTCCATACCCTTCTTAAATGCAAGAGATGCAGCTATCTTAAATGCCATTTCGTTTGAATCTACTGGATGATATGAACCATCAAACAACACAGCTTTTATATTAACTACAGGATATCCTGCCAATACTCCATGTTCTAAACATTCTCTAATACCTTTTTCAACTGCTGGTATATATTGCTTTGGTACAGAACCCCCAAATATTTCTTCTTCAAACACAAATTCTTCTTCACATGGCTCAAATCTCATGTGAACATCTCCATACTGACCTGCTCCACCTGATTGTTTCTTGTGCTTACCTTGAACGCTGGCAGTTCCTTTTATAGTTTCTCTATAAGCAATCTTTGGATCTGTAAGATTTACCTCTACTCCAAAAGTATTTTTAAGTTTATTCACAATAACAGCAAGTTGCATATTTCCTTGACCGCCAATTAATTGTTGCTTAGTCTCACTATTCCTTTCAACTACAAAAGTAGGATCTTCCTCTGTAAGTCTTTGCAATGATGAACCAATTTTGTCTTCATCGCCTTTTGATTTTGGTTCCACAGCTAAAAACAAACAAGGTTCTGGATACTCAATCTTTTCAAATTGTATAATATTTCCCTTATCGCAAATTGTATCTCCAGTTTGAGTTATTTGTAATTTTGAAGTAGCACCAATATCTCCAGCTAAAATTTCAGATACTTCAATTTGATTCTTACCTCTAAGCACAAATAATCCTCCCAATTTTTCACTATCATCTTTGTTTGGATTGTATATTTCTTGATCTTTCGTTATTTTACCCGATAGCACTTTAAATACGGAAAGTTTCCCAACAAATGGGTCAACAATAGTTTTAAATACAAGAGCAGAAAAAGGTTCTTTAGAATCAACTTTTCTCTCTATTTTTTCTTCTCCTCTATAGCCAATATTTGGCCCAACTTCATTTGGTGCAGGAACAAATCTCTTAACCATGTCTAGCAATACTTCAACACCTATAGCTTTTTCAGCACAACCTACTATCACTGGAACAAGATCACAATTCATAACAGCTAATTTTAACCCTTTTTCAAATTCTTCTTTTGTAAAGTCTTCTCCTTCAAAATATTTTTCCATCAGTTCTTCATCTGTCTCTGCAACTTTTTCTTTAAGCATTTCTCTTATTGAGTTAGCTTCATCTGCAAGTTCTGCTGGAATCTGTCCCTCATCTATTATATCAACTAGTCCCTTAAAGTTTTCTGCCTCACCTATTGGCAATGTAAATGGCACTATT
>JAKPAR010000239.1 GCA_029779375.1 Bacillota bacterium
AGCTTTTAAAGGGAGAAGAGTAAGGGGGTTCTTTTATGAAGGAAGAAAAGAGAATGATTTTATCTATGCTGGAGGAAGGGAAAATAACTGCCGATGAAGCCATGGAACTTTTAGAAGCCCTTGATGAAACTGAAGCCAATTTCACTTATGACAGAACCTTAGAGGAAGAATATATTGACAAAAAGGAAGCTATTAAAAAAGAAATTAGAAAAAATGCAGAGGAAATTAGGGAAAATGTTAGAAAAATTGAAGGCTTTGGGGCAAACCTGGGAAACTTAATATCTTATATAGTAAACTATATTGTAGATAAAAGTATATCTTTTAACTTAAATGGATTATTTGAAACCATGAGTACAAAAATTGAAAGGGATATTTCAAGTATTGAAAATCCAGTAATAGATTTGGAAGCTATTAATGGAAATATAAATGCCAAATCCTGGGATCAGGATAAGATATCTATGGAAATAACAATTAAGTATAGAAATAAAAATTTTTCCAGTGTCAATGATTTTTATAACTTTTATGAAGAAGGAAATGTATTAAGATTTAAACCTACCCATAGAAGTAACCTACTAATTTCATTAGATGTGAATTTACCAAATAAATATTATGAAGAGGTTATGCTTAGAACTTCCAATGGAAAAATAAAGGTTAATGATTTAAGATTAGGTAAACTAATGGTAAAAACAAGCAATGGTTCCATAACTGCTGAGGATATCAGTTCTAAGGATATTAATTTGTCTACCCAAAATGGAAAAATTTATTTAAACCATGTATCAAGTCCTATTATCCATGGAAAAACCACCAATGGAAGCTTTCTTTTACAGGACATAAATAGTGAAAATTTAAATATATCTACTATTAATGGCAAAATAAGGTTTACAGATATTAATTCTGAAAGTATATGCGGTAAAACTTCCAACAGTTCCATAGAATTGGAAAATGCAAGTAGTAAAACAGTTAAACTTAGAACCTCCAATGGGTCAATCATATGTAAAGATATAGATAAAGAAGAAATTAGGGAATTAGATCTTTCCACCTCCAACTCCTCTATTAATGTAGATTTAGACAAT
>JAKPAR010000247.1 GCA_029779375.1 Bacillota bacterium
GAAGTCCAAATTTTGTAGGTTCTGTAACCAATATAGCAGAATCTGCATAGTTCAAAGTATTGACTACATTGCAAGATGTACCTGGAGGACAATCTATGATATTATTTTCCCCTGATAAATCTTTTAAAAGTTCCTTAATGATTGGCACTGCCATAGGTTCACCTATATTTAAAACTCCTCTACTGCACTCTATATCTCTAAATTTTCCGCTTTCAATTTTACCTATTTCTCTTTTTTCATAATTTATAGCATCATATTTACAAGCAATTTGGCAGGCACCACAGCTATGGCACAGTTTTTCAAAAAGTACAATATTTTTCTTTACATTTGCAAGAGCATTGAACTGACATACTTCCACACAATCCCCACAAGCAGTACATTTGTCATCATCCACAATTGGGTACTCTGTCATCACCTTTTGTATTCTATCTATTTTAGGCTTCAAAAACAAAAAACCATTTGGCTCTTCTACATCGCAATCTATATAATTTGACTTTGATGCAAGAGCAAGATTGGTAGAAACTGTAGTCTTCCCAGTTCCTCCTTTCCCACTAAGTACTGCTATATTCATATTTTTTCCTCCTCTGTACCATTTCTCATAATATATAAATCTATACTTCTAAATTATTGTCCTCAACCAAAATTGGCATATGCTAATTATATTTTAATTCTAGCATTTTCTTTTGTCAAATATTATTTTAGTCATTATTTCTATCAATCCTATGCTTTTTCTCTTTTATCATGTTCTTTATAATACTCATATATATATTTGTCTAATTTTTGACTTATTTTTACTATAATTTCTTTATTTAGATTCATATTCATTGCATTGTTTAAAATATTTCTTGTCATTTCAACTTTATCTTTTTTGTTCACTATCTCCACTCCCTTATAAATAATTCCCTATATGATTTTATATTAAATATTTACTAATTGCAAATACTTAATATATGCAGTTGGCAAATTAAAATGTTGACTAAAATCCGTTAAAGTATATTATAAATAGGGAGTGGAAAAAATGGATGATAATATAAAAATAGATAATGTAGCTATTGGACAAAGAATACGAGAAGAAAGATGTAAATTAGATCTCTCACAAGAAGAACTTGCAGAAATAATAGGTCTTTCAAATTATTATATTGGACAATTAGAGCGAGGAGAAAGACAGATGAGTCTCCCAACATTGGTTAAAATATCCAAATGTTTGCATATATCTTTAGATTATTTGGTATTAGGAAATAATTTATATGATGCTGGTTCTGTAAAAGAATCCTCTGATATTTATAGTTCATCTAGCAATAAAGATAATGAACTAGAAAATTTATTAAAGAAATGCTCTCCAAAAGAACTAGAACTTTTCAAAAAACTTATCAAAACTGTTATCCCTTATATGAAATAAAAAAACTTACCATGGAAGGTAAGTTTTTTGTTTAATTTCTCATTGTTGCTTTTAGCCTGTGAGGTTTTAATATCAATTGAATTGCATCTATTATATTGTTCACCACAATATCAGCAGAAATTAGTGCTTTGGAAAAACAGCCTTCGCTTCCCACAACCGCTATAGAAAGTCCACTTTTCTGAAACATTTCTATATCATTTCTTCCATTTCCTATAGAAACTGTTTTATCTTTTCCTATTTTCTCAACAAACTTTCTCTTATGTATAGTTGCCTCTTCTCCGTCAAAAACTTCAATTTCTATTGGAAGATGCTCGCACTGATTTCTCACAGTTCCATTGGTATCTGCAGTTAATACATAAACTTTTATACCTTTACTTACTAATTCTAAAACTAGTTCTCCTACCCCTTCAATCAAAATTCCATCTTCAGCTATTGTTCCATTGTAATCAAATACTACATTTTCTATTTCTATATTTTTATATCCTGGTATATGAACTTTCATCTTTTTCACTTCCTCAATTATTTTTATTTTAACTGCAAAAATAAAGGTGGCAAAGCAAATGCCCTTGTGCCACCTTTATTTCCCGGGAAATTGTTTATTCTACTGTGACTGATTTTGCTAGATTTCTTGGTTTATCTACATCACAGCCTCTTTCTGTTGCTACATAATATGCAAGAAGTTGCAATGGTATGACAGCTAATGGAGCTGTAAGTTCATCTATTGCTGATGGTATATATATGATAAAATCAGCTATATCTTCAATCTCAATATTTCCTTCTTTAGCTAAAGCTATAGTATAAGCTCCTCTAGCTTTTACTTCCTTTATATTGCTAATCATTTTATCATATAGAAAATCTTGAGTAGCTAGAGCTAAAACAGGAGTATTTTCTTCTATTAAAGCCAATGTACCATGTTTCAATTCTCCAGCTGCCATTGCTTCTGAATGAATATATGACACTTCTTTTAACTTTAAGCTTCCTTCCATAGCTAAATAATAGTCAAGTCCTCTACCTATATAGAATATGTCACTACTTTTGGATATATGAGAAGCAGCACTCTTGATATTAGATTGACTTTCAAGAATTTTTTCTATCTTTTTAGGAAGAACTTTTAGTTCTTCCAATACCTTTTTATACTCAAATTCATCTATAGCTCCTTTCATATCTGCCATATAAAGGGCAATTAAAGCTAAAGATACAACTTGAGTTGTATAGGCTTTAGTTGAAGCTACTGCTATTTCTGGACCAGCCCAAGTATAAAATACATAGTCAGCTTCTCTTGATATAGAACTTCCGACTACATTACACACTGCAAGTACCTTTGCTTTCTTTTCTTTTGCCAATCTCAATGCAGCTAAAGTATCTGCTGTTTCTCCAGATTGGCTTATAACTATCATAAGTGTTTTTTCATCTATAAATGGATTGTTGTATCTAAATTCTGATGCTATATCTGTCAAGACAGGTATTCTTGCATATTTTTCTATAAGTGTTTTCCCTACAAGTCCTGCATGATATGCAGTCCCACAGGCAACTATATATATTTTTTCAATATTTTTTATATCTTCACTTTTTATATCTATATCATCCAATTTGATTTTTCCATTATCGTCTATCCTAGGCATCAATGTATCTTTAATTGCCTTTGGTTGTTCAAATATTTCTTTTATCATAAAGTGGTCATAGCCACCTTTTTTAGCTTCATCTATATCCCATGTAACTTTATAAACTTCCTTTTGAATAGGATTTCCTTCAAAATCCATAATGAATACATTGTCTTTAGTGATTTCAGCCATTTCACCATTTTCTAAAATATATATATCCCTTGTCCAATCTATAACTGCAGGGATATCTGAAGCAATGAAATTTTCTCCTTCTCCAAGACCTATAATGAGTGGACTATCTTTTCTTACAGCTATAAGCTTATCTTTTTCATCTAATGATAAAACTCCAAGTGCAAAAGCTCCTTTAAGTTTTTCTATTGTCTTAATAACTGCTTTCTTTAAGTCTCCATCATAGTACATGTCTATTAAATAAGGAATGACTTCTGTATCTGTTTCTGATATAAAGCTATATCCATTTTTCTTTAGTTCATCTTTTATTTCCAAATAGTTTTCAATGATTCCATTGTGAACTACTGCAATATTTCCTTTATGATTTACATGAGGATGTGAATTTATATCTGAAGGTTCCCCATGAGTAGCCCACCTAGTATGACCTATTCCTACATGGCTATCTATTGAAAATTCTTCTAATTTTTCTTCTAAATTTTTTAGTCTTCCTTTACATTTAACTACTTTCATTTTATCTTTATCTACAACAGCTACTCCTGCTGAATCATATCCTCTATATTCTAATTTTTCTAATCCTCGAATTAATACGTCTATAGCTTTTTTATCACCTATATATCCCACTATTCCACACATTTTGATTACCTCCAAAATAAGTAAGATTACCACTTGGCCTTTTTTGTCCCTACAATCACTCATAGGTTTTGTAAAGCCATATGGATAGTGGCATACCCCAGGGCATCCGCCGAAGACTTCGATAAACCCTGTCCTCGTCAACTTGAAAAAACTCAAGTTCGGGCGCTTTAGATTATATTTTTTCACTTCATTATAGAGCTAATGAATTATCGCCTAATCTCTCTTCTATTAAATTTGCAAGCTCAGTTGCTACATCTAATATTCCTTTATCATCTTTTGCTTCTATCATGACACGTACTAAAGGTTCTGTTCCTGATGGTCTTATGACAACTCTTCCTTCTCCATGAAATCTTTCTTCTATCTTTTCTATTTCATTTTTTATTATTTCATCTTCTAAATAAGAATACTTTAATTCACTCTTAACTTTTGCATTGACAAGAACTTGTGGAAAACTAGTCATTATGCTACTCAATTGAGACAATTTCTTTCCAGTCTCTTTCACCACAGAAATAAGTTGCAATGCTGTTAAAAGTCCATCTCCAGTAGTATTGTGTTCTAAAAATATTATATGGCCTGATTGTTCTCCGCCTAATATATATCCGTTTTTTAACATTTCTTCAATTACATACCTATCACCAACTTTTGTTTTAACTACATTCATATCATTTTCTTTTAAATATACATCAAGACCCATATTTGTCATAACTGTTCCAACTATTGTGTTTTTAACTAAATTTCCTTTTTCTTTAAGCTGTGTTCCACAGATAGCTAATATATGGTCTCCATCTACAATATTTCCACATTCATCGACAGCTATAAGTCTATCAGCATCCCCATCAAAAGATAATCCTATATCTGCATTTGTTTTCAATACTAAATCCTTAACCATATCTGGATTTGTAGAACCACAATTTACATTTATATTTACTCCATTTGGCTCATTATTTATAACAACTATTTCAGCATTTAATTCTTTAAGTAGTTTTGGAGCTATTTCATATACTGCACCATTTCCACAATCTACTGCAATTTTCAATCCACTAAAATCTGTTTTTATGCTTTTCTTTAAATGATCCATATAATCTCTTGCTCCATTATCTACTATAATTCTTTTCCCTATTTCTCCAGCTATTGGTCTATATTCTATGTCCTCTGGAGCAAAAATAAATTTTTCTATTTTTTCCTCAACATCATCATTTAATTTATAGCCCCTTTCATTGAAAAATTTAATTCCATTATATTCTACTGGATTGTGAGAAGCAGAAATAACTATTCCACTTATTGCATTGTACTTTCTTGTCAAATAAGCTACTGCAGGAGTAGGAACTATTCCAACACTTATCACATCTAATCCTACAGAACAAATTCCAGCAATCAATGCAGCTTCAAGCATATCTCCTGATTTTCTTGTATCTCTTCCCACTACTATTTGACCACTTTTCCCATTGGAAAGAACAAAAGCTCCTGCTCTTCCTATTTTAAAAGCCAATTCTGGAGTCAGCTCATCATTTGCTATACCCCTTACTCCATCTGTTCCAAATAATTTCCCCATCTAAATTCCTCCTTGTAAAAAATATAACACTAATATAATAGCATATACTTTTTTTATAAACAATTTTTAATTTCTATATTTTCGCATCAATAGGATATTTTTTTAATACTAATTCCTTCAATTTATCTGTCTCATTGAATTCAGGCTTTTCCATCACTTTTTCTAATAGATATTCAAGCATCTCACCAATTTCTGGTCCTTCTATATATCCCATTTTTAACAAGTCTTCACCATTTATAGCAAGATGTTTTATTTCATAAGCTTCATTTCTAGATAAAATTTCTTTCACTTTATTTTCCATGTCTAAAATACTTTCAATTGATGCATCTTTGTTAGAACATATTCTATCTGATTTTTGCAATAAAAAAAGATCATCAATATTCTCTTTGCCTACTCTTCTTATGAGCCTTTTTAGTCCTTTGTCTTTAAATGTACCATGATGTGTCATATGATTTTCAATAAGTATAAATACATCTTCTATCATTTTTTTAGGAAATTTAAGTCTTTCTAATGCCTTTTTTGCAATTTCTGCTCCCACCTTGTCATGACCATAAAAATGCCCTACTCCTTCCTCGTCTACTGAAAAAGTATAAGGTTTTCCAGCATCATGAAAAAGAGCTGCAAGCCTTACTTTGAGTATTGATGGAGTATTGTCTACTACACATAATATATGATTATAAACATCTTTCTCATGATGAGGATTTTTTTGATCAAATCCAATTGTTGGAATTAATTCAGGAAGTACAATCTCAAATATTCCTATTTTTCTCATAACTTCCAATCCAATTGAAGGCTTATCGCTCATAAGTATTTTAACAAATTCTTGATTTATTCTCTCCATACTTACCTGAGAAATTTTTTCTCCATATTTTTTACATGCAAGAAAAGTTTCTTCTTCTATTTTAAAATCTAATACCGTAGAAAATCTCACAGCTCTAAGAATTCTTAAATAATCTTCCATAAATCTCTCATAAGGATTTCCTACACATCTTATTAATTTTTTGTGTATATCTTCCATGCCTCCAAAGGGATCTACTAAACCTTTATATTTATTATATGCTATAGAGTTTATAGTGAAATCTCTTCTAGATAAATCCTCTTCAATTGTAGAAACAAACTTTAGCCATTTAGGTCTTCTGCCATCTACATATTCGCCTTCAGTTCTAAAAGTTGTGACCTCAACACTAGCATTGTCAAGATGAATAATTATAGTTCCAAATTGTTTCCCTACATCAATAGTTTTCTTATCTTTAAATACTTCTTCTATTTCTTCAGGAAGTGCATTGGTGACTACATCAAAGTCATTTGGTATTTTCTCAAGAAGTATATCTCTTATACATCCTCCTACAATATAGGCTTCATACCCTTTTTCTTCTAATCTATCTATTACAAATTGTACATATAGCGGTATATTGATTTCCATTTTATCACTCCAAACTTTATGATATTTCAAGTATATCATAGTATTTGGAAGAGACAAATATTATATGCAAAAAGGCTTTGATTCAATTCAAAGCCTTTTATAAAACTATTTATCTTTCATATTTCTTTAAAAGTATAGTAGCATTGTGTCCCCCAAATCCCAATGAATTTGACAATGCATATTTTATCTCTCTTTTTACAGCCTTGTTTGGAGTATAATCAAGGTCGCATTCTGGATCAGGTGTTTCGTAATTTATAGTCGGAGGTATAATACCTTCTTCTATAGCAAGAACTGTTGCTATTGCCTCTATTCCACCTGCTGCTCCTAAAAGGTGACCTGTCATAGATTTTGTTGAACTGATGGCAAGTTTATATGCATGACCCTTAAATACCTTTTTAATTGCAAGAGTTTCTAGTTTGTCATTGTAATAAGTGCTAGTTCCATGAGCATTTATATAATCAACTTTATCAAAATCAAGATTTGCTTCTTCTAGTGCAAGTCTCATTGCCTCTGCCGCCCCTTTTGCCTCAGGATCTGGTGCAGTAATATGATATGCATCAGAGGTTGCTCCATACCCAATTACTTCTCCATATATATGAGCATTTCTCTTTAATGCATGTTCTAACTCTTCAAGCACTATTATTCCTGCTCCTTCTCCTATAACAAAGCCATCTCTATCCTTATCAAAAGGTCTACTTGCCTTTTCAGGTTCTTCATTTCTTGTAGAAAGTGCCTTCATTGAACAAAATCCTGCCACAGCTATAGGACTTACTGCCGCTTCGCTACCTCCTGTAATTATCACATCAGAAACACCTTTTTGTATCATTCTAAAAGATTCTCCTATTGCATGAGTTCCTGATGCACAAGCTGTAGTAATAGTAAAACTTGGCCCTTTGAAACCATACATCATGGTTATTTGACCTGGTCCCATATTTGATATCATCATAGGAATAAAAAATGGGCTTACTCTTCTAGGACCCTTTTCCATAAGCTTTGTATGTTCTGCTTCCAATGTTTCTATGCCACCTACTCCAGAACCTAAAATGACACCAACTCTTTCTTTATCAATATCATCTAAATTGAGTTCACTATCTTCCAATGCCAACTTAGTAGCTGCAACTGCAAATTGAGCAAATTTATCCATACGTTTTGCTTCTTTTTTATCCATATATTCTTCTGGTTGAAAATCTTTTACTTCAGCTCCAATTTTACTTGTATAGCCTTCTGTATCAAAGTTTGTTATATAGGATATCCCAGATTTACCTTCTATAAGGGAATTCCAATAATTTTCCTTTCCAATTCCTATTGACGTTATAGGGCCTAATCCCGTTATAACTACTCTTCTCAATTGTATTACCTCCAAATGTTTTTAGGCTATTTTTGATTCAACATACTCCACTATATCTTTTATATTTTTGAACTTTTCTGCATCCTCTTCAGGAATTTCTATATCAAACTCATCTTCTATACCCATCATTACTTCTACTGCATCTAATGAATCTGCCTCTAAATCATTCATAATTGACAACTCAGGTTTTATACTTTCTACCTCTTCTATTTCTAATTGTTCAGCTATAATTCCTCTAATTTTTTCAAATATATCCATTTTAAATTCCTCCTTTAAATTTAATTTACATCAACATTCCACCATCAACATTTATTACTTGACCAGTAATATAATCTGCCTTTTCACTACATAAAAATGCGACTACATTGGCAATGTCTTCAGGCTTTCCAGCTCTTTTAAGTGGTATACTATTTATCATTTCATCCTTTATCTTATCATTTAAAATATTTGTCATATCAGTTTCCACAAATCCTGGTGCTACTGCATTTACATTTATACCACGACTACCTAATTCTTTAGCTATAG
>JAKPAR010000270.1 GCA_029779375.1 Bacillota bacterium
GCCCAATGGAGAAACATCTTTAATAGATGGTGGAACCAGAGCTAGTGGAGAAAATGTTGTAAAATATTTAAAGGAACAGAATGTAGAGAAAATTGACTATCTTATAGCAACGCATCCTCATGAAGATCATATAGGAGGATTGCCTAAAGTAGTTAAAAACTTTGAAATAGGGAAAATATATATGCCTGATGCAACTGCAAATACTAATATTTTTCAAGAATTGTTGAAAGAAATTAAAAGTAAAGAAAAGAAAATAACTATTGCTAAAGGCGGAGATATAATATTAAATGATTCAGGTATTAAATATGAAATATTGGCACCTAATGGGGAAAAATATGGGGAAACAAATGATTATTCTATAGTTGCTAAATTAACTTATAAAGACAATTCTTTTTTATTTACAGGTGATGCTGAAAAAATTAGTGAAAATGAAATAATAGAAAAAGGATACAATTTAAAATCAGATGTTTTAAAAATTGGCCATCATGGAGGCAGTACTTCGACTTCAGATGAATTTTTGCTAAAGGTAAGTCCCAAATATGGGGTTATCAGCTTAGGTAAGGACAATACATATGGTCATCCTCATAAAGAGACTATTCAAAGATTAAATGAGCAAAATGTAACAATTCTTAGGACTGATGAGTTAGGGACTATAGTTATGATTTCTGATGGTAAAAATATAGCGATAAATAAAAAAATAAAAGAAGAAAAAACTAAGAGTGAAAGACCAAATATAGAAAGTTATTATATAGGTAATACAAATACTAAAGTATATCATTCCCCAGATTGTAATTATTTGCCTAAAGAAGAAAATCAAATAATATTAAAGTCAAAGAAAGAAGCAGAAGATAAAGGTTTTAGACCACATGAAAAGTGTATAAAATAAGGGGGAGTACATTATGAAGGGTATAGTGGATAGAATTGAAGGAGAATATGTTGTTTTAGAAGTAGAAGATAAGATATTTAATTTTAAAATCAATTTATTTCCGCCAGATATTGAAGAAGGGGACGTAGTTGAAGAAAAGAATGGACAATTTTTTATTTTAAAAGAGGAGACAGATATAAGAAAAGAGAGTATTAAAAAAATGTTTAGAGACTTGACAGAATGAGGTGGTACTAATAAAAAGACTATTGACAACACTTCAACTATTTAGTACAATACACTATAAATCAAATAATTAAAAACTAAGAAGAGAAGATTAGGCTATAAGTGGAGTTGTAGAGAGTCGGTAATGGTGGAAATCCGATACAAAACTATAGCTGAAGAACATCTCTGAGTTTCTAATCGAAATTTTAAAAAAGAGTAGGTTTAGACGGTTCTGACCCGTTAAAAATCAGACAGTATCGAGAAATCTGTACTGGTTGAGAGAGTATTGTTAAGCAAGGTGGTACCACGGAAGATAGCCTTTCGTCCTTTTGGATGGAAGGCTTTTTTAGTTAAAGGAGGAATTGAAATGGAAAATGTTTTAGATGTAAAAGAAACACAAATTGCAATTAAAAAATTGAAAGATTTTTTTGAGAATACTCTGGCAAAAAAATTAAATCTTGTAAGGGTTTCTGCTCCATTATTTGTAAGACCTGAATCAGGATTAAATGATAATTTAAGTGGAAAAGAAGAACCAGTATCATTTACAATGAGAAATTATGAAGAAAAAGTAGAAATAGTTCAATCTCTTGCAAAATGGAAGAGAATGGCTCTAAAATTGTATGATTTTAAAGTAGGCGAAGGATTATATACAGATATGAATGCTATACGACCAAGCGAGAAATTGGACAACATACATTCTATATATGTAGATCAATGGGATTGGGAGAAAACTATTTCTAAAAGTGATAGAAATGAAGAATATTTAAAGCAAGTTGTTGAAGATATCTATGAAGTTTTTTTAGAAAC
>JAKPAR010000271.1 GCA_029779375.1 Bacillota bacterium
TTCCTTCATTTAAATTTTTCCCACATTTTGAACATAGTCCCTTACAATCTTCACTACAAAGTGCCTTCATAGGTATAGATAAAAGAATAGTATTTACAACTAAATCTTTCAAATCTACACTCGAACCTTCATAATAGATTGCATCTTCATTATCATCGTCAAAATCTTCGGCTTGCGATTTTTCTATAAGTTTTCCTGACAAAACAGCACTTACTTCTTGAGTAAATTCTTTTAAGCAACGTGCACAATTTTCTATATATTTAAAGTGAACTTTACCGCTTGAATAGTCGCTACCTTCTACTTTGTATATATCCCCTACTACATTTATTGATTCAGTAAATATTATTTTTCTTCCATTGACTTCAATGCTATCAAGTTCAAGAATTTCATCAAAATGTAAGCTTGTAGTAGTTTGGTCAAGAAACCTTGATAGATCTATATTCATCATTTTCACCTCTTAAATCTAACAAGTTTTATTATATAAAGGTAGAGAACATTTGTCAAGAAATATATTCTAACTAAGCTAATTCTTTGGTATCTCTTGCTATCATCAATTCTTCATTTGTTGGTACAACTAATATCTTAACTTTTGAAGAATCTTTACTAACTACAGCTTCTTTTCCCCTAGTTTTATTTTTTTCGGTATCTAATTCTATATTTAACCCTTCTAAACCACTACAAACCATTTCTCTAATTTCTGCTGAATTTTCTCCTATACCTGCTGTAAATACTATAGCATCAACGCCACCCATCAACATCATATAAGCCCCAATGTATTTTTTAACTCTGTTTACAAATACATCTAATGCAAGTTTAGCTCTCTCATTTCCATTCTTGGCAGCTTCTTCTATGTCTCTAAAATCACTGCTTACTCCTGAAATTCCTAATACTCCTGATTTTTTATTGAGTAGATTGTTTACTTCTTCTAATGACAATTTTTCTTTTTCCATAATAAAAGGAATTATAGCTGGATCCATATCTCCACTTCTAGTTCCCATTGCTAATCCTTCAAGAGGTGTAAATCCCATGCTTGTATCAACAGACTGCCCATTTTGAACAGCACATATACTTGCACCATTTCCTAAATGACATGTAATTATCTTTAAATCCTTTATATCTTTCTCAAGTATTTCGGCTGTTCTTTTTGAAACATATTTGTGAGATGTTCCATGAAAACCATATTTTCTTATACCATATTTCTCATATAGTTCATATGGCAATGGATAAATATAATTAGAACTTGGCATTGTCTGATGAAATGCTGTATCAAATACGCCAACCATAGGAGTATTTGGCATCAATTCTTTGCAAGCTTCTATTCCCATTATATTTGGTGGATTATGTAGTGGAGCTAACTCTACACATTCATTTAATGCTTTCATCACTTTATCATCAATTTTTACTGAACTAGCAAATTTTTCTCCACCATGTACAACTCTATGACCAACTGCACTTATTTCATCCATTGACTTAATAGCGCCATGCTCTGGATCAACTAATGCATTTAGTACAAGTTCCAAAACTACTTTGTGATTAGACATGGGTTTTTCAATGATTACTTCTTCTTTGCCAGTAGTCTTATGTTTTATTCTCGAACCTTCTATTCCTATTCTTTCAGCTAAACCCTTTGCCAATACTTTTTCCTCATTCATATCTATTAGCTGATACTTTAATGAAGAACTTCCACAGTTTATAACTAATATGTTCATTTAATTATACCTCCTTCTTTTGTTTAAATATCACTATAAATCATATTATAATTATATTAAAAAATCAACTAGTATAAATTTTGTGTTATAATTAAATAAAATATACCCCAAAAATAACATGGAGGAAATCAATGAAAGTTGTTGGTTTAATTACTGAATACAATCCTTTTCACTATGGCCATTTATACCATTTGCAAAAATCAAAAGAAATTACAAATTCTGATTTCTCAATAGCCATAATGAGCGGCTCTTTTGTTCAAAGAGGCGAACCTTCCATTGTAGATAAATGGACAAAAGCAAAAATGGCTATAGACAATGGAATAGACTTGGTATTGGAATTACCTACTATATATGCAGTACAAAGTGCAGAATTGTTTGCTTATGGTGGTATAAGACTTTTAGATAGCTTGAATATTGTAGATTATTTTTGTTTTGGGAGTGAAGAAGGAAATATAGAACCTTTAAAAAAAATCGCGGAAATTTTAGTAGATGAGCCTAAAGATTTTAGGGTAAAACTTAAATATTATTTAGATAAGGGCAATTCATTTCCTATTGCCAGAAGCATGGCTATTGACGAATATTTTAAAAATGATATTAATCTAAATTTTAATCCAATGTCCATAATGAATTCTCCAAACAACATATTGGGAATAGAATATTTAAAGGCTCTTTACAAATACAACATTGACATATTACCTATAACAATTAAAAGAATTGGTAGTGAATATAAAGAAGAACAATTAAACAATAAAGTAGCAAGTGCTACTGCCATAAGAAAAAAAGCATTAAATCACAATTTAATCGATTTACAAAACTATATTCCTCCTAACACTTATAATCATCTTGTAAAATATCTATCTCAATATGGTTCTCTAAATACTTTAGAAAACTATTCCCAAATACTTCTATATCTTTTAAGAACTACTGATAAAAACCATTTGTCGAAAATAATGGATGTAGAAGATGGATTAGAAAACAGATTTATACAATATAGTTTTAAATATAGCGACATAAAGCAAATAACTAATACTATAATTACAAAAAGGTATACAAGAACAAGAATTCAAAGAATACTTACCCATTTAATGCTAAAATTAGATAAACCCACTTTTTTAAAGCTAAACAATGTGTATCCAAAATATATAAGAGTTCTAGGTATGAATGAAAGTGGTATGAAATTGTTAAAAGAAATAAAAAAGAATACATCAATTCCTATTATAAATAAATTTAGTGATTATAAAAAATATGATGATTCTATGTTAGAAGAAATGATTCACTATGATAAATTGTCTACAGATTTATTCTTTCTAGGATTAAAAAATACAGCATACAGATTTGGAAATAAAGACTTTACTACATCCCCATATATAAAAAAATAGTCCAATGGAAACATTTAAAATTAAAGTGAACTAAAACTTTCCATAGAATAAAAAACTCAAGGATAATTAATAACTCCCTGAGTTTTTTTTCATATAATTATCTATAGTATTTTTAATTTCATCCATTTTTTCTATAGTAGCTTTATATCCAATTTCAACACACTCATCTACTCGCTCAAATTCTGAAGAATCTATATGAGAAAGTTGAGGTTCTATCATTACATCAGCATATATTTTATCTAATTCAACTATTTTTTTAGCCATAACATCCATAGATTGTTGAATGATATCAAAAACCTGAAATATTCTACTCTGATAGCTACTAAATCCTACATCTACTGCAATAACAACATCAGCACCTGCATCTTTTAAAACAGAAATAGGGACTCTATCTACAACTCCCCCATCTACCAGTGTCTTATTGTTATAAACTACAGGTTCAAAAAAACCAGGAATTGATATACTTGATCTGATAGCTTTATATATTGGTCCTGTAGTAAATACAACTTCTTCTGCATTTTGTAAATCTGTGGCAACAATAACTACTTTTTTATCTAGATCTTCAATATTTTTTCCTCCAGTAATAATCTTTAATATTTCTTCTATCTTTTCACCTTTTAAAATTCCTGTCT
Organism: Bacillota bacterium; assembly: GCA_029779375.1. Taxonomy (GTDB): domain Bacteria; phylum Bacillota; class Clostridia; order Tissierellales; family Sporanaerobacteraceae; genus Sporanaerobacter. Next base: position 3,721 of record JAKPAR010000271.1, read on the forward strand.
TAGGAATAGTAAAATCCATCCAAATTTTTTTATCTATCTGGATAGCTAAATTCTTTATCATTTCTGGAGCAATCCCGCAACAATACAGTCCCCCAATTAAAGCACCTGCACTGCTACCAGAAACCATGTCTACAAAAATATCATTTTCTTCAAGAGCTTTTAATACACCAATATGTGCAAAACCCCTAGCAGCACCAGAGCCTAAAGCTATACCAATTTTAGGTTCATTGTTCATAAAAATCACCTCTTAGATACATTATCTAAAAAAATCATATTGCTAAGTTCAATTAAATATAAATATATAAAAAGATGGAGGTATCTTCAAATATGCGAACTAAAAAAAATAATATTTCAAATATAATATATATGCTAACTAGCTTGTTTATATTGTATAATATAATAGCACACCCTCAAAATTGTATAAAAGCAGCTTCAAGAGGCATATTGACATGGATAAATGTCGTAGTTCCATCACTCTTTCCTTTTCTAATTATTTCCGAATTGCTTATAGGCTTAGGTTTTGTAGACTTTTTAGGCATATTGTTAGAACCTATTATGATTCCTATATTTAATGTTTCTGGAAAAGGTGCCTTCCCCTTAGCTATGAGTATAACCTCTGGTTATCCCGTTGGTGTAAAACTTGTAACACAATTGAGAAAAGATAAAAAAATATCAAAATTTGAAGCTCAAAGGCTCCTTTCCTTTTCAAGTACTTCAGGGCCTCTATTCATGATTGGTGCCATATCTACAGGTATGCTAAACAACCCACTAATAAGTCCACTAATAGTATATCCACATTATTTGGGTGCAATTGCAGTCGGCATACTATTTAGATTCTACAAGATGAAAAATGAAAAAATAAATCCCTCATCAAATAAAAATATCCTTAAAAATGCTTTTAAGAAACTTTTTCAAGCAAAAAATAAAGATAACAGGAACCTTGGAAAAATGCTATCTGATGGAGTTGTAAATGGAGTCTCTTCCATGGTCATAGTTGGCGGTTTCATTGTGTTTTATTCCGTACTAGTAGAAATACTAGATATATCAAATTTCTTTAACATTCTTACTAAAATTTTCAATATTGTACTTCCTTTAAACTTAAATCCAAAAGTGACAAAAGGTTTACTTACAGGTATGCTTGAAATAACTATGGGCTGCAAAGAGATTGCAGAATTAACTGGAGTATCCCTTTTGTTTAAAACAGTCACAATAAATTTTTTAATCGGATGGAGTGGATTTTCTGTACATAGCCAAGCCATAAGTTTTATAAGTAACACAGACTTAAATAGCAAATTGTATATATTTTCAAAATTGCTACATGGCTTATTTTCAGCGGCTTTTTCATACCTATTATATAATTTAAAGTATAAAAATATAGTGTATACTTCTTTTAACTTTAAAACAGATTATTTAGAAATAATAACTTTTTCAAAATGGTTAAGCACTATAAAAATATCACTTCAATTAGGATTCTATATACTAATTTTTGTTTTACTGTATGGATTCATAATAAGTTCAATAAACAATATAATATTAAATAAATAGATATTATTTCATTCCTCGCAATTCTTGCCTATTTTTATCTAATATATCAATCAGATCTTTTAGATTTAATTGAGTCTCTGTCAAAATACTATCTGCATACTCTACTGCCCCTAGTCTTATTTCTTTTGCATTTGTTTGAGCCTTTGACAGTATTTCTTCTGCTCTTTCCTTGGCTTTTTTAGTGACCTCATCTTTTTCTATAAGCTCCTCAAGATGAGATTGTGCTTCTCCAACAATTGTATCTGCTTCTTTTTGTGCTTCTGCAAGTATTCTTTGTCTTTCTTCCTTTACCCAACTAGCTTGTTTCAACTCATCTGGCAATTGTATCCGTATCTCTTTAATAATCTCTAATATTTCTTCCTTATCTACCATGACTTTGCAAGAAAAAGGTACTGACGAACTGTCCTCAACAATATCCTCTAATTCATCAATCAATTCCAATACATCCATTATTTGCCCTGACCCCCTCTTAACTTTTCTTTTAAAGCTTTTTCAACTACATTAGGAACCAAACAAGAAACATCCCCATCAAACATTGCAACTTCTTTTACTATACTAGAACTTAAATATGCATACTCACCACTTGAAACCATAAATAAAGTTTCAATATCCCCATACAGTTTTTTGTTAACTAATGCCATTTGCATCTCATACTCAAAATCTGAAACTGCCCTTAATCCTCTAACCATAGTAGTAACATTTCTTTCTTTAGCATAATCTATAAGAAGACCAGAAAAATCGTCGATTTCTACATTGTCATATTTTTCAACTGCTTTTTTCAACAATTCTGTTCGTTCTTCTACTGTAAATAAAGTTTTTTTTGAAGAATTATTTAATATTGCAACGATGACTTTATCAAATTTTTTTGAGCATCTTTTAATTATATCTAAATGTCCATTTGTTACAGGATCAAAGCTTCCTGGATATATTACTATCATGAATTTACCTCCTCAATTAATTCCGCTTTGTCATATAAAATGTAATCGCTTTATCACCATAAAATCTCTTGTCTACTTCATTTAAACAAAATACGCTTTTGTCTATCATAAGTTTGCTTTCATGTTCTGCTATTATAATTCCTCTATCTTCTAAAATATTGTTTTCACATACTATTTTTAATGTTTCTAATACCAACCCTTTTTCA
>JAKPAR010000399.1 GCA_029779375.1 Bacillota bacterium
TAGCTCCTTCTAATACAGCTGTAATCCTCTCAAGACCCATTCCTGTATCTATATTTGGATTTGGAAGTGGATTGTAGTTACCAAACTCATCTTTATCATATTGAGAAAATACTAAATTCCAAACTTCTACATATCTATCACAGTCACAACCTGGCTTACATGTAGGTTTCCCGCATCCATATTCCTCTCCTCTATCTACATATATCTCTGAACATGGCCCACAAGGTCCAACCTCAAGTTCCCAAAAATTATCTTCTTTCCCGAGCCTAACTATTTTTTTAGCTTCAATGCCTATTTTCTCATTCCATATTTGAAAAGCCTCATCATCATCAGTATATATAGTAACCCAAATTTTGTCTTCAGGTATCTCTAATCTTTGAGTTATAAACTCCCACGCCCACTCTATAGCTTCCTCTTTAAAGTAATCCCCAAAAGAAAAATTTCCGAGCATTTCAAAGAAAGTAGCATGTCTATCTGTTTTACCTACATTTTCAATATCCCCAGTTCTAACACATTTCTGACAAGTTGCAACTCTCCTTCTAGGTGGAACACTTTCACCAGTAAAATATGGTTTTAAAGGTGCCATTCCTGCATTTATTAAAAGTAAACTCTTGTCATTTTTAGGAACTAACGAAAAACTATCTAGTACTAAATGGTTTTTTTCTTCAAAAAAACTTAAAAATTCTTTCCTCACTTCATGTAATCCGAATTTCTTCATGCCATATACACCTCGCTTATATCCTTGAAAATTTATTATTACAAAAAACCCGTCCTAAAACAAAAAAGGACGAGTACCAATTTCTGCTCTATACCTAGGATTATAATTAAAAAACTTTCAATTGTCAACAATCTAACTTCTACTGCGACTTTCTACAAAATGTGAATATATAATTTTTAGTATTGCAACCACAGGTATAGCAAGAACCATTCCCAATATCCCAAAAAAACCTCCTCCAATTATCAAAGATAGCATAACAGTCACAGGATGAATTCCTACACTCTCTCCAACTATTTTGGGAGTTATTATATCATTTTCTATTTGTTGTATAATGGTGAATATAATTATTACCCATAAAGCTTTAATGGGACTTTCTAAAATAGCAAAAAAAACTGCTGGAATTATTCCTATGATTGGGCCAAAATAAGGTATTATATCAGCAAGTCCCGCCAACATACCTATGATAAATGCAAAATTAATTTTTAATAAAGCTAAAGCAATAGTTGTACTAACACCAACAAATATGGCTACTATAACTCTTCCTCTTATAAACTGACCCAACATATTATCTATCTCTTTAAATAAATTTATCATTTCATTTCTATGAGATTTTGGAATTATCAAATAAATTTTTTTCTTGAAGAACTCTTTGTCTTTCAAAAAATAAAATGAAATAATGGGGATAATAGCAATGATAAATATTTTAGAAAACATATTTATTATTTTATCTACAAAATCAGAAAACCACTTTATAATAAAACTCTCAATACTTTCCAGATTTTCTTTAAACACATCCTTTACTCCATCTAATTGAGGAGGTAAATTGCTTGATTTTAATAAACTACTATTATTTATATTGTATAAAAAATTGTTTATCTGATCTATATAATTTGGCAAAACATTTCCTAATTTTTTAAATTCTCTTATGATTTTAGGTAAAAACGTAAAGAAAACAACAGCTAATATAGCTATAATGAGAATATAAACTATAATTACACTCCATAATCTAGGTATTCCTTTTTTTTCAATGAGTTCAACTACAGGATTAAATAAATAGGCAAAAATTAGAGAGAAAATTGTTATATTTATTATTTCTGATAAAAATGGATACTTTTTTATTAGCATATATAAAATATATAATATAAGTACATATATGAATGTAGTAGTAAATTTCTTATTGTCTACTTTGATTTTCTTCTCTTCATCCACATATCTATTACCAATATTTATTATATAGTATATAATGACAAGAAGAAGTATACCAATGAGGAGCAAAATGTTATGTCTTATGTTTTCCCAAAATGGCATATAATTCCTTGATATAAGATAGGTAGCCAAAGCTACCTATCCCCAAAATGAAGTTATCCCATTTTTTATATTAGACATAGTTTTTCTAGTATTTCTTCTCATCTTTCTTCTTTGTTTTGAGTCTATTCTAGAAGCTGCATACATTCCAGTTGAAGCTCCTAATATTGTTCCTATCATTGCTCCTCTTCCAAAACCGTTTTTCATCTTTATCCTCTCCTTTATTTTATTTCTACATTTATTGTTCCTATTTCCTACTGTACTAATTCTAGTAGTTTTTTGTAATATTCTTTGTTTTTGCTAATAATGTCTTTTATATTCTCCCCAACTATTAAACTATCATCATTTATCCTTATATCTCCTACATCTGGTATGAAACTTCTTCCTTTAGATATATCTTCTAAAAAACCTTCCGTAATAATATAGCCAACTAATTTGCCATCATTAAAATTAAATAGCAAATCCTTCACCATTCCTAAACATTCTCCAGTCTCTGTATAAACTATTTTGTCTATAAATTTTATCTTCTCTATTGAAACACATTCCTGTTCATTCCACTCTTCAAATTTTATAATACTATTTCCATTTACTATAATTGAATCTTTTTTAAATGAAATTATTTTTTTTAATGGCAAAGTATTTTTTTCTTTTATTAACTTTCCATTTTTAATCACTATATTTGTTAAATATTTTAAGTTTTTAGACAATATCCCATCATATACTTCTCCAATTTTTTCATTGCTTTCAACATCTAACACTTTCATTCCAATCAAATTTTTATATTTAATCAATTGTACTCCTCTTTTCAAAATATAGTTTATTATTATTATTATTATTGTTTCACATAATAAAACAAATATTAAAAGCTACTGAAAAATTTCAGTAGCTTTTAATATTTCCTATTCTTCTATTTCTTCACCATGAGGATCTTCATCTGGGTTAAAATCCTCCAGTCCATCTATATGGATATTGTTCTTTTTCGAATAATCCAATAGAGCTGATTTTATAGCTTGTTCTGCAAGTACTGAACAATGCATTTTAACTGGTGGCAATCCATCAAGAGCTTCAGCAACAGCTTTGTTTGAAATTTTCATTGCCTCATTTATAGATTTTCCTTTAATCATTTCAGTTGCCATACTTGATGATGCAATAGCTGAGCCACATCCAAAAGTTTTAAATTTAGCATCAACAATAATACCATCTTCTATTTTTAAATACATTTTCATGATATCTCCACATTTTGGATTCCCAACTTCTCCTACTCCATCAGCATTTGGAATTTCTCCAACATTTCTTGGATTTCTAAAATGATCCATTACTTTTTCTGAATACATTATTTCTCCCCCTTTGCTTTTTCGTATAATGGTGACATATCCCTAAGTCTTTGAACTATAGGTATAAGTTTTTCAACTACATAATCAACTTCTTCCTCAGTATTGAAATCACCTAATGTAAGTCTCAACGAACCATGAGCTATCTCATGTGGCAATCCTATAGCTAGCAATACATGAGAGGGATCTAATGAGCCAGATGTACAGGCAGAACCACTAGAACCTGCCACGCCTTCCATATCTAAGCTAAGTAGCAAGGATTCGCCTTCAATATATTTGAAACAAAAGTTTGTGTTTCCAGGCAATCTATTTGTTGGATGACCATTTAGTCTTACATCCTCAATATTATCAAATACTCCCTTTATAAGCCTTTCCCTTAAACTGATGAGTTTTTTATTGTGTTCATCTAATTTTTCATATGCAAGTTCTATAGCTTTGCCTAGTCCTACAATTCCTGGAACATTTTCAGTTCCTGCTCTTTTATTTTTTTCTTGAGCTCCACCTTCTATCAAATTGTCAAGCTTAACTCCTTGTCTAATATATAGTGCACCTATGCCTTTTGGTCCATAAAACTTGTGAGCTGACAACGAAAGTAAATCTATATTTAGTTCATTTACATCTATCTTTATATTTCCTATAGCTTGAACTGCATCAGTATGAAAATATATACCTTTTTCCTTAGCTATTTCACCAATTTCCTTGATAGGCTGTATAGTTCCAATTTCATTGTTAGCAAACATTATTGAAATAAGTATAGTTTCATCAGTGATTGAACTTTTTAATTGTTCAATATCCACTACACCATATTCATCAACATCCAAATAGGTAATTCTAAAACCTTGCCTTTCTAAAAATTCACAAGTATGAAGGACTGCATGATGTTCAATCTTTGATGTAATAATATGATTTCCTTTATGTCTATTGGCAAATGCAATTCCCTTTATCGCCCAGTTATCTGCCTCAGAACCACCACTAGTAAAATAAATTTCTTTTGATTTTGCACCTAGAACTGTAGCCACTTGTTCTCTAGCCTTTTCAATAGCATTTTTAGATTGACCGCCTAGAGAATATATGCTAGATGGATTTCCATACTTTTCACTAAAATAAGGTAACATTTCAGCCAACACTTCTTTTTTTGTAGGAGTTGTGGCTGCATTATCCATATAAATATAGTTTCTCATAACAATTCCTCCTAAACTTCTAATTTCTTATTTGCCATAATAGTATTATGTTCATCAACCATATCCTGAAGAGTAATAGAATCAACTACATCATCTATGCTATCCCTAATTCTTGTCCATACAAGCTTTGTAACACAATACTCTGCTTTTTCACATTTAAACATCTCATTATCAAGTACACAATCTGCTGGTGCCATATCTCCTTCCAAAACTCTCAAAATATTCCCTACAGTAATTTCATCAGGAGACTTGGCAAGTAAATAACCACCTTGAGCTCCACGAACACTTTCAAGGAGTCCATTTTTTTTCAATACAGCAACCAATTGTTCTAAATAATTTTCAGATATATTTTGTTCATCAGCCACATTTTTCAAAGGAATTGGCCCTTCTCCATAGTGAAGTGCAAGTTGAAACATCGCTTTAAGCCCATATCTTCCCTTTGTAGACAGCTTCATTTTTTCACCTCTTTTAATCCCAACTGAATTACTTGGTTTTCTTTTATAAGTATATTATACCCTAGTATTTTTGTCAACATTCATTTAAATAAAAAAGAAGAGCATTTTGCTCTTCTTTTCGTTAGTCTTCAAGTTGTGGAGGGAAGAAATCAGGGAATGGCTCATATTCGAAATTATCACATATATCCCCAAACTCCTCACACTCTCGTGGTTCTGGACAAAAATCAACAACAGGTATCAACAATTGAACTCTTCCAACAACTTTAGTTATTATAAATACTCCTGCAGCAAAAGAAACTTTTCCACTAGATACTATAGGGGTGCCTAAAACTTTTGAACTAGTTTCAACTACTATATCAAAAGTGAATTCATCTCTAGCATCTGGTATAAATAATTTTATATCTTTTAATATATCAGGTAAGAATTTTTCCATGCTGCTTCCATCAGTAAAAATAATCTCATATGGTATTTTTAGTGTAAAACTCACCCTTTTGAAATTTGTTTGATTTTCTATATCTGTTACAATCAATGTATTTGGTTCTATAAACCCTTGCTTGAACCTGATAGCTTTAAATGTTTTTCCACCTAAATCTTGCTCAATTTTACTAAAACAACGCCTTTGTTGACAACTATCATATACTTTATCAACTATTATGCAATCATATTCATATTCCACCTCTTGTTTTGTATGAACTTCATCACTCCCGTTAATTACTTTCTTAAATTCACTCATGTTTTCACTCCTTTCTTTTAATAAAATAACTTCTTCTTACATATTATGAAATAAGAGAAGTTTTGTGATATTTTTTTAAGGGGTGAGAATATGAATATAAAAATAATAAAAAGTTCACTTTTAAGAGATTTAAACGGTCAATATTGCAATTTTTATATAAATCAAAACAATAAACTCATGGTAGATAAATTTGACTCTTCTAGCAATCTTATGAATACTTCTTTAGTATATAGTGAGCATGTACTAGATTTTTCAGCTTTTATAGATAATAAAAACAAAATACATTTAATCTATTTGTTAGAA
>JAKPAR010000294.1 GCA_029779375.1 Bacillota bacterium
CCAAATCCTAAATATAGCTTAGAACCAGTGGCAAAGAGATTGTCTGAACTATTGGGAAAAGAAGTAGTATTTGCAGATGATGAAAAAGTAGTTAGTGAAAACGTAAAAAAAATAGTAGATAATATGAAACCAGGAGATGTAGTTTTGTTACAAAATACTAGATATAGGAGTGAAGAAGAAAAGAATGGTGAAGAATTTGCAAAAGAACTAGCTTCTCTTGGAGATTTATATGTAAATGATGCTTTTGGAACTTCTCATAGAGCTCATGCTTCAAATGTAGGAGTTTCTAGTTTCTTGCCATCAAGCGTTGGATTTTTAGTCAAGAAAGAAATTGAAGTCATGGGAAAGGCTTTGGAAAATCCTGAAAGACCTTTTGTAGCTATATTGGGTGGTGCAAAGGTATCGGATAAAATTGGTGTTATAGAGAATTTGATTGAGAAAGTTGATACTATACTTATTGGTGGAGGAATGGCTTATACTTTTTTGAAAGCTAAAGGCTATAATGTAGGTAAATCACTTCTTGAAGAGGATAAAATAGATTTAGCTAAAAGCTTAATGGAAAAAGCTAAAAAAAAGAATGTAAAACTATTGTTGCCAATAGATACAGTAGTGGCTAAAGAATTTAAAAATGATACAGAATATAAAACAGTTAATGTAGATAGTATTCCAGAAGATATGATGGGATTGGATATAGGGGAAAAGACAGTTAAGCTATTTAGTGAGGAAATTAAGAATGCTAAAACTGTTGTATGGAATGGGCCTATGGGAGTATTTGAAATGGAAAATTTCAAAGTTGGAACTGATGAAATAGCTAGAGCTATGGCTGAAACATCTGCTGTGACAATAGTTGGGGGCGGGGATAGTGCTTCAGCTGTTGAAAAAGCTGGATTTGAAGACAAAATGACTCATATTTCAACAGGTGGCGGTGCTTCATTAGAATTTTTGGAAGGCAAAGTATTGCCAGGGATTGCGGCTATTAGTGAAAAATAAAGGGAGTGATTTGATGCGTGTTCCAATTATCGCGGGAAATTGGAAGATGAATAATACAGTAGATGAAGCGGTAAATTTGATTAGAGATATAAAAAAAGGAAAAAAAAATTCTGATGTAGAAGTTGTTGTATGTGTTCCTTTTACTGCTCTATGGCAAGTAAAAAAAGAAATAGAGGGAACAAGTATAAAACTTGGTGCACAAAATATGCATTGGGAAGACAGAGGAGCTTTTACAGGAGAAATTTCTCCACTTATGCTTAAAGAAATAGGTATAGATTATGTGATTATAGGCCATTCAGAAAGAAGACAATATTTCAATGAAACAGATGAAACTGTAAATAAAAAAGTTAAAGCTGCATTGAAATATGATATAAAACCCATAATATGTGTTGGAGAGACGTTGGAAGAAAGAGAAAAAGGTATGGAAAAAGATGTAGTTAAAAGACAAGTAGAAGCTGCATTGGAAGATATAGATAAAAAAAATATTGAAGACATAGTCATAGCTTATGAGCCTATTTGGGCTATTGGTACTGGCAAAACTGCTTCAAACAAAGATGCCAATGATATGATAAGTTTTATTAGACAGACAGTTTCTGATAAATATGGTGAAAATATTTCTCAAAGTATGAGAATTCAATATGGAGGAAGTGTTAAACCAAACAATATAAAAGAACTTATGACTGAAAGTGATATAGATGGAGCACTAGTAGGTGGAGCTAGTTTGAAAGCAGATGATTTTTTGAAACTTATAAATTTCTAATGGAGGCTTTATTATGCACAATAAAAAACCAGTAATGCTCATGATATTAGATGGTTGGGGATTGGAAGAAAAAAAAGAAGGAAATGCAATTAAACTTGCAAACACACCGAATTATGATAGACTCCTAAAAGAATATCCCAATACAAAATTAAGTCCTAGTGGACTTTCTGTAGGATTGCCAGATGGGCAAATGGGAAATTCAGAAGTAGGACATTTAAATATTGGAGCAGGAAGAATTGTATATCAAGAATTAACTAGGATAACTAAATCTATTGAAGACGGAGATTTCTTTTATAAAGAAGAATTCTTAAAAGCCATAGCAAATGTAAAGGCAAATAACAGCAAGATTCATGTAATGGGCTTGGTGTCTGATGGCGGTGTACATAGCCACAATACCCATCTTTATGCACTATTAGAGCTATTCAAAAAGGAAGGTATTGAAAATGTGTGTGTTCATGCTTTTTTAGATGGAAGAGATGTACCTCCAACAAGTGGTAAAAGCTATATCGAAGAACTAGAGAAAAAGATAGATGAAATAGGAGTAGGGAAAATTGCTACAGTATCAGGTAGGTACTATGCTATGGATAGAGATAAGAGATGGGAAAGAGTGAAGCTTGCCTATGATGCTATGGTGTTGGGAAATGGGAAAAAAGAAATAAATGCTGTAGAAGCTATTGAAAAATCCTATGCAGAAGGTGTTACAGATGAGTTTGTAGTACCAACAGTTATCTATGAAGATAGAAAGCCTGTAGGAACTATTGAAGATGGAGATTCTATTATATTTTTCAATTTTAGGCCCGATAGAGCTAGAGAAATAACTAGAGCTATAGTTGATGAAAAATTTGAGGGATTTAAAAGACAAAAGAAAGTTGAAACTTTCTATGTGACAATGACTCAGTATGATAAGACTATTGAGAATGTTCATGTAGTATATAAACCAGAAAAGTATAAAAACACATTAGGTGAATATGTAAGTAAACTTGGGATGAAACAACTTAGAATTGCAGAAACTGAAAAGTACGCTCACGTGACTTTCTTTTTCAATGGAGGGGTAGAAGAGCCAAATTTAAATGAAGATAGGGTTCTCATTCCATCTCCTAAAGTTCCAACATATGATATGCAACCAGAGATGAGTGCTATTGAAGTAAAAAATGAAGTTATAAGAAGAATTAAAATGGATGAATATGACCTTATTATCTTAAATTTTGCAAATCCTGATATGGTAGGGCATACAGGAAATTTGGAAGCTACTATAAAAGCTATAGAGACTATAGATATTTGTATGGGAGAAATAGTAGAAGAAATTCTAAATAGAGATGGAAAACTTATGATTACTGCGGATCATGGAAATGCAGAAAAAATGATTGATGAAGAAGGTCATCCTGTTACATCTCATACAACAAATAAAGTTCCTTGCATCATTATAGGAGTAGGAAATGTTCGTTTAAGAGAAGGAAAACTTGCAGATATTTCTCCGACATTACTCCATATGATGAATATTGAAGTTCCAAAAGAGATGACAGGTCAATCACTAATTTTAGAGGAGGAATAAAAGATGACAATGATAACTGATATTTATGCAAGAGAGATACTTGATTCAAGAGGAAATCCTACTGTAGAAGTAGAAGTTTGGACAGAAAATGATGCTTTTGGTAGAGCACAAGTTCCATCAGGAGCTTCAACAGGAGCTTTTGAAGCTGTTGAACTTAGAGATGGAGATAAATCTAGATACTTGGGAAAAGGTGTCATGAATGCAGTAGACAATGTAAATAATATTATTGCTCCAGAAATTATAGGAATGGATGTATTTGATCAAGTTGGGATAGATATGACAATGATTGAACTTGATGGAACAGATAACAAGGGAAAACTTGGAGCAAATGCGATATTAGGGGTTTCTTTGGCAGTAGCTAAAGCTGCAGCTGATGAACTTGGGCTTCCACTTTATCAATATATTGGCGGAGTAAATGGAAGAGTTCTTCCAGTTCCAATGATGAACATATTGAATGGTGGAAAACATGCTGACAACAATGTAGATATTCAAGAATTTATGATATTGCCAGTTGGAGCAACAAACTTTAGAGAAGCACTAAGAATGGGCGCAGAAGTATTTCACAATTTGAAATCAGTATTAAAAGGTAAGGGCTTAAATACTGCAGTTGGTGATGAAGGTGGATTTGCTCCAAACTTGACTAGCAACGAAGAAGCTCTTGCCACTATAGTAGAAGCTATAGAAAAAGCTGGATACAAACCAGGAAAAGATGTTTGTCTAGGAGTGGATGTAGCAGCTACAGAAATATATGATGAAGAAAGAAAAATCTATAAATTAGCTGGGGAAGGAAAAGAATTAACTGTAGAAGAAATGGTTGATTTTTATGAAGAACTAGTAAACAAATATCCAATAATATCTATTGAAGATGGTTTGGCTGAGGAAGATTGGGATGGATGGAAACTTTTAACAGATAGATTGGGCGATCGAGTACAAATTGTTGGAGATGATTTGTTTGTCACAAATACAGAAAGAGTAGAAAAAGGTATCAAATTGGGAGTTGCAAATTCAGTGCTTATAAAATTAAATCAAATAGGTACACTTACAGAAACACTAAATACTATAGAAATGGCTAAAGTCCATGGATATACTGCTGTTGTGTCTCATAGATCTGGAGAAACAGAGGATACAACTATTGCAGATTTAGTAGTTGGTGTAAATGCAGGACAAATAAAGACTGGTGCACCATCTAGAACAGATAGAGTTGCAAAATATAATCAACTTCTAAGGCTTGAAGATTTCCTAGGAGGTACTGCAGAGTATAGAGGAATGGATGCTTTTTATAATTTAAAAAAATAAAAAGTAAAAAGGTATAAATAAATAGTAAGGGTGCCCTTACTATTTATTTATGTATTGGACCTTTTGCCATTTTCTATTGATTTTATATAGGCACTGTGTTAAAATATTGTTGTTTATGAGTAGAAAGGTATATTTTTTGCATAGAGAACAGGAGGTGGAAAAGTGCAAACATTATTTTCAATAATTATTTTGATTGCAAGTGTAGTGTTGATATTTACGGTCATGTTGCAACCAAGCAAATCAGAGGGCCTTGGGACTATTGGTGGTGCAGGAGAAAGTATTTGGGGAAAAAGCAAAAGCAAAAATTATGAAGATAAACTAGCTAAGGCAACTACTATAGCAGCCATTGTATTTATGGTTTCTGCAATAGTATTAGCTGCAATACAATAAAACAAAGGAGGTATTATAAAATGGACAATGCTATTATAATAGCACCTATTGTTGGCGTACTAGCACTACTTTTTGCTCTTTATAAGGCAAATTCAATCAACAAAGTAGCGCCTGGCACAGATAGGATGAAGGAAATTTCATCTTATATACAAGAAGGTGCTATGGCATTTTTAAAGAGAGAGTACAAATCTCTAGCAATTTTTATTGTTGTACTATTTATAGTATTAGCTATTGGTATTAGTCCAAAAACGGCATTATGTTTCTTATTAGGAGCAATATTTTCTATATTGGCAGGCTATTTTGGAATGAGAGTTGCCACAAAAGCCAATGTAAGAACTGCCAATGCTGCAAAAGAAGAAGGTATGAACAAAGCTCTAAATGTTGCTTTTTCAGGTGGAGCAGTTATGGGAATGTGTGTAGTAGGCCTTGGAGTATTAGGAGTAGGTCTATTATACATAATATTTGAGGATCCAGAAATCATAACTGGATTTGGACTTGGCGCTTCATCAATAGCACTTTTTGCTCGTGTTGGTGGTGGAATTTATACAAAAGCTGCTGACGTTGGAGCTGACCTAGTTGGGAAAGTTGAAGCTGGAATTCCAGAGGATGACCCAAGAAATCCTGCTGTTATCGCAGATAATGTTGGAGACAATGTAGGGGACGTAGCTGGAATGGGTGCTGATTTATTTGAATCCTATGTTGGTGCAATTATTTCAGCAATCACTCTTGGAATAGCTGCTTATGGAGATAGTGGTGTTAATTATGCATTAGCACTTGCATCTGTAGGTATTGTTGCTTCAATCATTGGTGTTTTCTTTGTAAGAGGAAATAAAGATCCACAAAAATCTTTAAATACAGGTACAGCTGTAAGTTCAATCATTACTATCATATTTGCATTTATATTGAGTAATTCAATGTTAGGATCTTATAGACCATTTGTATCAATACTATCTGGTCTTGCAGTAGGAATTATAATAGCAAAGATAACAGAATACTATACATCTGCTGATTATAAACCTGTAAAGAGAATAGCAGATGAATCAGAAACTGGAGCATCAACAAATATCATAGGTGGACTTTCTGTAGGGATGATGTCTACAGGAGGACCAATCATTGTTATAGCAATTGGAATATTAGTTGCATTTTATGCTTCAAATGGAGCAACAAGTGCAGCAGA
>JAKPAR010000400.1 GCA_029779375.1 Bacillota bacterium
GAAGTCTTGAGGACCATAGATAAGATGGATAAAATAGGATTGAATGGAGTTTCAAATGAATTGAGTAAAATAGGATTAAATGAAGAAACTATTGATAAAATAATGACTTTTACTCAGATAAAGGGCACAAATGATGAAATATTATCTAATCTTAAAGAAATGAGTATAGAAAATGATGTTTTTAATGAAGGTCTTGAGGAATTAGCTTGTGTAGTTAAGTATGTAAAATATTTTGGAGTACCTGAAGAAAATTTAGTCATTGATTTAACTATTGCAAGAGGACTTGATTATTATACTGGGACAGTGTATGAAACTTTTTTAAATGAATATCCAGATATCGGTAGTATTTGTTCTGGAGGAAGATATGACAATTTGGCAGAATATTATACAAAACAAAAATTGCCTGGAGTTGGTATATGTATAGGTCTTACAAGATTATTTCATCAACTTAGGGAAGCTAATATAATTGAAAGTAAATGGAATAGTTTGACGGAAGTTCTTGTTATACCTATGGAAGATTGCATGGAGTATGGAATAAAGGTTGGAAATCAATTGAGAAATGAAGATATACATACTCAGATTTATTTAGAAGAAGGGAAAATGGGAAAAAAGTTTAATTATGCAGATAAATTGGGTATACCTTATGTAATAATAATAGGGGCAGATGAGGTAAAAAATGAAAAAATTACTTTGAAAAACATGAAAACTGGGGATCAAACTATGCTTGATATTGACGAAGCAATAAATATTCTTAAAAAGTATAGTCAAATCTATTGACAAAAATGAAAAATAGAGCTATAATCTCTAATTAAAACTAATAGAAATGCTATGAAGGGAAGAGTAAGCTAGTTAATACTCATAGAGAGGGATAGCCTTGGCTGAAAGCAATCCTGAGATATTACTAACTGAAGACCACCCCTGAGCTGAATCCATCCATAGTGGAGAAGGATTTCCGCATATTGCGTTATTTGATTTAAGCACCAATTAGGGTGGAACCACGTGAGTTACCTCTCGTCCCTATGTTTTTAGGGATGAGGGGTTTTTTGTATTTAAAAGTGAAGATAGGAGGTATAAAAATGGATAGAATAAAAATTACTTTGCCAGATGGTTCAGAAAGAGAATATCAAAAAGGCGTAACAGTTTATGAAGTAGCTAAAGACATAAGTGAGGGATTAGCTAGAGTTTCATTGGGAGCAGTAGTCAATGGGAAAATATTAGGACTTAAAGATACTATAGAAGAAGATGCTAATGTAAATATTGTGAAATTTGAAGATAAAGAAGGAAAAGAGATATTTAGACATACTAGTTCTCATATTTTAGCACAAGCAGTTAAACGAATATTTCCAGATGTGAAATTAGCCATAGGGCCTGCTATTGACGAAGGATTTTATTATGACTTTGATACTGAACATAGATTTACTCCTGAAGATTTAGAA